>DATFRE010000505.1:0-12183 GCA_035263545.1 Dongiaceae bacterium | reverse complement strand
TCGGGTGGGGTCCATATACGTCCACACATGGAACAAGGGAGACGACAAGACCCGTAGTCAGCTACGGCTGCTTTGGATCCGAAAGCGGTCCTTCATCAGACATGTCGAGGGGTCGGCCTTTGACCCAAAGCAGAAGTAGCGAGCCAATACACTGCTGACTTTAGTGCCCATAGCATTGCATCATGACCGTATCGTGAAATTGCTGGGCTGGCGGAGTCAAAGGACGCCTGCCCCTTTCTAAAGGAGGAGCGCATCATGAGAACGCGATGCCTGCGCTGGCTTGTCGGCGTGGTTGTCTGTGGCGCCTGGCTGCAGTTCTCGATGCCTGCCTGGAGCGAGGGTGGCACCGAATGTGGGAAACCAACGGCGGAAGCAGATGGCTGGCAGATTGCAACGCCCAACGAAATGGGCGTCGATGCGGCGCGGCTATGCTCGCTAAACGAGTGGCTAGCCCGATCGACCATGGTCAACGTTCACGCCGTCCTCGTCGCGCGCCGAGGCAAGCTCCTCTATGAGGCCTACTTCACCGGCAGAGACGAGAGGTGGGGGAGCAACTTGGGCGAGATCGCCCATACAGCCGAGATGCCACACGATGTGCGCTCGATCAGCAAGAGTGTGGTCTCGCTCTTGTTCGGGATCGCACTGGATCGGCACCTGGTCGCCAGCATTGATGACCCCGTTGTCGACTATTTCCCCGACTATGCAGACCTTCGAACGACGGAGAAGGATCGGATTCAACTGCAGCATCTACTCACCATGACCTCGGGGATCGAGTGGGACGAGGAACGCTCCTACCGGGATCCGAAGAATAGCGAGATCATGATGATCCGTTCATCCGATCCCTATCGTTTCGTCCTTTCGCAAGCGGTCAAGTCTGAGCCGGGGAAGGTATGGAACTATAGCGGCGGAAGCACGCAACTGCTCGCCGGCGTGCTGGAAAGGAAGACCGGCCAGCCGCTGGCGGAATTCGCGAGCGAGGCGTTGTTCGCGCCACTCGGCATAACAGAATTCGAGTGGGTGAAGATGCCGGCCAATGGCGAAGCGGCTGCTGCCTCCGGCCTGCGATTGCGCCCCCGGGACATGGCGAAGCTCGGAGAGCTGGTGCTCGAGAACGGCGTCTGGAACGGTCATCGCATTGTTTCGGAGGAATGGATAAAAGAGTCGACCAAGGCGAGGGTCGATGCGTGGGACACCAATCGTTACGGCTACCAATGGTGGTCTGGGGAGTCGAACTTCGGCCGGTCTGGGGAGTCGAAGTTCGGCCTGAACGATTCGCGCAACACCTCATGGGTGGCCGGCAGGGGGCTTGGCGGACAGCGCATCTACGTGGTTCGCGACTACGATCTTGTCGTCGTTATCACGGCAGGGCTCTATGACAGCGGCTCGCAGGATGCATCTGTCCGTGACATATTGAACAACTACGTGCTTCCCGCTATCCGGGAATAAAAAACGAGGGCCCAAGCTTGACGGCGATTTTCTGAATCGGCGCGTCACCTGCGTTGCACTTCTATTTGCGCCTCGTGGTCACGCGCCTTCTATATAGCGAGGCAACAAAGCAACGGGTTGAGATGCGCATTCCGCTTCTGGCACAAAGGAGACGACAAGACCCGTAGTCAGCTACGGCTGCTTTGGATCCGAAAGCGGACCTTCATCAGACATGTCGGTTGGTCGGCCTTTGACCCGAACCGGACCTCAGCCTCATAGACAGTTAAGGTGGCCCAGGTACAATTTGCTGCGCTGCACTGTCCGGAAGCCAAGGCTCTAAATGGTCGGAGAACGCGTCCAACGACGCCTTGCCGCAATCTTGGCGGCCGATGTGGTCGGCTATAGCCGCCTCATGGAGCGCGACGAAGCCGGCACCTTGGCAGCGCTCAAATCCCGACGCACCGACATTCTTCAACCGATGGTTTCCAAGCATCATGGCCGCGTCGTAAAACTGATGGGTGATGGGGTGTTGGTGGAATTCGCCAGCGCCGTCAACGCTGTCGCCTGCGCCGTCGAGTTGCAGACGGCAATGGACAGTGCGAATGCCGGCGTGGCCGAGAGCCGGCGCATTGTGCTGCGCGTTGGAATTAATCTTGGCGATTTGATGGTGGAAGGCGGCGATCTGTACGGAGACGGCGTGAACATTGCGGCTCGCCTTGAGAGCCTGTCGGAGCCCGGGGGGTTGTGCATTTCGGGAAGCGTATTCGAGCATGTCAGTGGCAAGCTGCCCCATTCGTTCGCTTCGCTGGGCCCACAGACACTGAAGAACATCGATCGGCCGATCCAAATCTATCGGCTCGTGGGCAAGGGCGGGCAGGGGCCCGGGGCATCGGTCGTTGAACTTCCTCTTCCCGACAAGCCGTCGATCGCCGTGCTGCCATTCGAGAACTTGAGCGGTGATCCCGAGCAGGAGTATTTCGCCGACGGCGTGGTGGAGGACATCATCACGGCGCTGTCACGCATGCGCTGGCTGTTCGTGATCGCGCGGAACTCGAGCTTCATCTACAAGGGGCGCACCGTGAACGTAAAGCAAGTGGCGCGCGAGCTGGGCGTGCGTTACGTGCTCGAAGGCAGCGTCCGCAAGGCGGCAAGCCGTGTCCGCATTGTCGGGCAACTCATCGATGGCTCGACCGGCGCGCACTTGTGGGCGGATCGCTTCGAAAGTGCGCTCGAAGACATCTTCGATTTGCAGGACCAGATTACCGCGAGCGTCGTGGGTGCGATCGCGCCGCGGCTGGAGCTGGCGGAAATCGAGCGCGCCAAGCGCGAGCCGACCGAAAGCATGGACGCCTACGATTGCTATTTGCGGGGGGTGGCCAGCTTCTATCAATGGAGCAGGGAGGGCACGAGTGAGGCGCTGCGGATGTTCTATCGGGCGATCGAGCTCGACCCCGAGTTCGCATTGGCCTATGGCATGGCCGCGCGGTGCTACGCCTTGCGCAAAGTGAGCAGCTGGATGGCGGACCCCGTGCAGGAGACTGCCGAAACCGCGAGGCTTGCTCGGCGGGCGGTGGCGTTGGGAAGGGATGATGCAGCAGCTCTCTCCACCAGCGGGTTCGCCCTCGCCTATGTCGTTGGCGACCTCGACGACGGCGCCGCCTTCATCGATCGGGCGATTGCGCTCAACCCGAATCTGGCAGCGGCGTGGTATTATAGCGGCTGGGTTCGAATATTCCTCGGCGAGCCGGACTTGGCCATTGAGCACATCACGCTCGCCATGCGTTTGAGCCCACTTGAACCGCAGTTCGATAGGATGCAAGCCGCAATTGCGAACGCCCATTTCTTCGCCGGCCGTTATGACATTGCAGTGTCATGGGCCGAATTGGCGTTACGGGCCTCTCCCGACAGCGTCGTTGCATTGCGCATCGCCGTCGCGAGCAACGCGCTCGCGGGGCGGCTGGAGCAAGCACGGAAAGTGCTGGCGCGGCTGCGGCAACTCGACCCCGCGCTGCGAGTTCCCAATCTGATGGGGGGGCCGTTCCGACGGCCAGAAGACCTTGCGAGATACGAACAGGGTCTGCGCGAGGCCGGGCTGCCGGAATGATCGCGGCATGCTGTGCGGCGAACTTACGTCACGGTCGGCACAAGTCTGTTTGATTCGGCATGTCCCTTCCTGACATATAGCCGACATTTAATCACCTTCTCCATCACATGTACTCGAGAGCGTAGCAGACGCTAAGAACCGCTAACCCCGGTTGGCGAAGAAGAGGGCCTGGGAGACGGCCACCTCGATGCTGGCGGCATCGAAGGGCTTGGTGACGACGAAGGCGGGCTCAAGGGTCTGGCCAGTGAGCAGGCGCTCGGGAAAGGCGGTGACGAAGACGACGGGCACCTCCGCCCCTTTGAGGATCGTCTGCACCGCGGTGATGCCCGAGCTGCCATCCGCCAGCTGGATATCCGCCAGGATCAGGCCCGGCTTCGCCTCCCGCGCCTTCGCCACCGCCTGGGAGGCCCGGGCCGCGATGCCGATGACGCGATGGCCGAGACCCCGCACGATCTGGGCCACATCCATGGCGATGACGGGTTCGTCCTCGATGATGAGGACGTCCGTGGCCGGCTGGCGCTTCAGATCCGCCCAGGCATGATCGATGCGCCGCTCGACCTCCTCCACCCCGAGGCCGAGGATCTCGCCGGCTTCGGCCGGAGAAAAACCTTCCTGGTGGACGAGGAGCAAGGCCTGGCGGTCCGCGGGCGACAGCTCGGCGAGCCGCTCGCCGACGCGACGCTGCATCGGATCCAATACCCCGGCCATCTCCGCCATGGCGGGGGCCGGTTGCCCGATCGCTTCATGGAACAGGCTGAAAAGGCGCAGCCGCAGGCTGCCTCCGGCCTGAAGGCGGCGGGGGTCCTGAAGCAGGATTTCGAGGCTGTCCCGGATCAGCCCATCCCCCGTCGCCTGCGAGCCCGTCAGGGCCCTGGCGTAACGCCTGAGATAGGGCAGCTGCTGGACGATCTGTTGCTTCAGCTCGGACATCGCGCCTCCGATCCGGGCGGCTCCATGCTGGAGTCTGGCCTTTTGTCCGGCAGGTCAAGAGGATGCAACCCACGCGGCATTCGAAGTCCAACACCGAGATGCCGGAGGTATAGGTTCCTCACGCGACATTGGTTCCATAAAATAGCGGAACCAGTGGCATTTTATGGGCAGCCCCGCCACAGCCCGGGCCGAGACCATGCAACCATTCGAGAGGCCGGAGGTTATGGTCTAACCGAAGGCGGATCGGCCGTTCGCCGCTTGGCTGCACGGGGGGCGATGTCGGGCCAGAGTTCGCGATACCGCACCGGTCCAAGGGGCCAGCGGCGACATTCGCATCATACAGGTCGAAACGATGGGCGATGCGCAGGATAAGGGAGGGATCGGGAAGGGTGAGGCTGTGAAGCATTCCAGAACGAACCGGCGCGGCAAGCGCAATCTTGAGGAGCGCTGGTTGGAACGGAAGGTTCGCGATATGTACCAGGAAGTCGTCAATGAGCCGGTGCCCCAGGAACTGCTCGATATCGTGAAGCGCATCCCGAAGCTGGATGATTGAGCGGCTTCAGCAGGATGCCTCACCGGGCCAGCGAGGACCGGTATCCCCCTCAAACTCATCGGACGCGGGTGAGGTCGGCAGGTCGCATGCGACGATCCCTAATCCATCGAAGGCTTGGCATGTCTCTTTCCGCCGCAGGTGCCCATGAGCGCGGATAAGCCCCGCAGCGCCGTGGTGGAGGAGGAGGTCCTCGCCTGCCTTCCGCATCTTCGCGCCTTCGCCCGCTCTTTGACCGGCGATCGCGACCGGGCCGACGACCTGGTGCAGGACGCGGTGCTGCGCGCGCTCGGCGCCGCCGAGCAGTTCACGCCCGGCACCAATTTCAAGGCCTGGATCTTCACCATCCTGCGCAATCTCTATTTCAACGAGTTCCGCCGGAACCCGTCGCTCTTCCGGCCCCTGGAAGCGGCGGATATGGAGATGCATGCCACATCCCCCGCCCAGCAGGCCGGGCTCGAATTCGACGACTTCCGCCGGGCTTTCGCCAAGCTGCCGGCGGAGCAGCGCGAGGCACTGGTGCTGGTGGGCGCGGATGGCTTTAAATACGAGGAGGCGGCGAAGATCTGCGGTTGTGCGGTCGGCACCATCAAGAGCCGGGTGTCCCGGGCCCGCAGAGACCTCCAGACCATGCTAGGCGAACCGCCCCAGGGGGGCGCCCACCCGGAGGGAGAGCCGGCCTCGGAGAAGTCGGATCGGGCAGGACGGGGAGGCGAGGATTGATCGGGAACCACAGCCGGACGGACTGACCGAGCCGCAAGGCCGGACCAGCCCTTCTCCACAGACCCAGGCACCGGCTTCCGGCCCACGTCGCTTCCGCGAGCGGGTCCGGCAGCTCATGGCGCCGCTCTATGCGCGGCTCGTCGGGCTCCTCGGCCTCCTCCTTCTGCCCGTCGTCGTCTACAGCATCTTCACGGCCTATCAGGCCTATCGCGAGGGGCGCAACCAAAGCCTCGTGGGCGTGCGCCAACTCGGCGAGCTCGCGGCCGGTCAGGAGGAGGCCCTGATCAATGCGGCCAAGAGGCTCCTGGTGGCGCTGACCCGCGCGAATGTCGTTCCAGTCCTGCTCCTGCAGACGACGGATTGCAGCGCGCGCACCGCCTCCATCATCGAAGGCTTCAAGGCGGAATACCGGTATCTCGGAATAACCGACGCGAAAGGCAACGTCCTCTGCAGCTCGCGCGCCGCCGCCGTGGGCTTGAACCTGGCCGATCGGCCCTGGTGGCACGAGGCCAGGGACAACCATGAGATCTTCGTCAGCGATCTGATCGAATCCAAGCTGACCGGAGAGCCGATCGTCACCGTCGCCGCCCCTCTCGGCAGGTCGGGCCCGGCCTTCGACGGCGTCATGTTCATCGCGATCGACGCGCGGGCCATGATGCGCCAGCCGGAGCTCCCGCCCGAGGCCGTGGCCTTCCTGATCGACCAGAGCGGCGATGCCATGACCGCCGCCGGCCTCGTAACGCTTGCCGATCTCTCGCCGAAGAGCGTCAAGTCGCGTCCCGAGCTAGGTGGCCTGCCGGACCCGAAGCAGCTCGCCGACGCCCTTGCCAGGGGTCCGCGGCAATTCGCCAGCCGCGGCCTCGATGGGCAGCAGCGCCTCTATGTGGTGACGCCGCTGCGGGGCAGCGGCCTCCTGATCCTGGTCGGCCTGCTGGAATCGCGCCTGATGAGCTCGGCGCGGGAGAACCTTGTCCACGCGGTGATCGTGCCCGTCGCCATGATGCTGTGGACGCTGCTGCTCGCCGGCATCGCTGGCCACTTCATGGTGGCGCGCAGCCTGCGCAGCCTCTCGCGCACGGCGCGCGCGCTGCGCCGCGGCGACTACAGGGCGCGGCCCCGCCTCAAGGGCGGGCCGCAGGAGCTGCGCCAGCTCGCCGACACGCTCACCGCTCTCGCCCGGCGGGTCGAGGAGCATGAGCAGAGCCTCAGCCGCTCGCTCGAGCAGAAGGAGGCGATGCTCAAGGAGATCCACCACCGCATCAAGAACAATCTGCAGGTGGTGACGAGCCTCATGAGCCTCCAGGCGGGGCGGCTGCGCGATCCGGTAGCGATGGCGGCCCTCGCCGATCTGCAGCGGCGCGTCCGCTCCCTCAGCCTGCTCCATCGCCATCTCTATGAGGGTGACGATCTGCGCTATCTGGATTTCGGGCAGTTCGTCGCCGAGCTCACCCAGATGGTCAAGGAATCTTGCGGGCCACGGGCCGAGAACATCGCGATCGACGTGGACATCCCGCCGATTCCGCTCGATCCCGACCGCGCCGTGCCGGTGGCGCTTCTGATCACCGAGGCACTGAGCAATGCGCTGCGCCACGGCTTTCCAGCCGGAGGGCGGGGCCGCGTCAATATCGGCCTTACGGCGGATGCCGAGGGCAAGGCAACGATCACCATTGCCGATGACGGAATGGGATGGCACGCGACCTCCAGCGCGGAGGAAGCCGGCCCCGAGCGGATGCAGAGCATGGGCATGTCGCTGATGCAGGTCTTCGCCCGCCAGCTCGGCGGCGAGCTCGAGGTCCAGGGTCCGCCCGGCGCGACCATCCGCTTCTCCTTCCAGCTCGGCTGAATGCGACCAAGCGGCTAGGAATTTCGTCCCTTCAGGGAACCCAGCCACCCGGAACTATGCCTCAGACCTGGCATTTCCCTCATACGAGCCCCCACACATGACTCGGAGGAATGCATGAACAAGCTCACAGCCCTGGCGGCTGCCGCCGCAATCGCGACCGCGGCGGTTCCCGCCGTGGTCATCGCCCAGGGCACGACCCAGACCATCGCCGCCGTCGACGTGAAGATGCTGTCCACCGGACTGCGCAGCACCAAGATCGTCGGGAGCGAGGTCGTCAGCGAGAACAAGGATACCATCGGCAAGATCGACGATCTGATCGTCTCGCGCGAGGATCACAAGGTCTACGCCATCATCTCGGTCGGCGGCTTCCTCGGCATCGGCAGCAAGCTCGTGGCGGTCGACTACGACACGCTGCAGCCGACCTCGAACAACAGCGGTTTCGTGCTCGCCGGTGCGACCAAGGACAGCCTGAAGAGCCTGCCGGAGTATAAATACACCGACTGACAACGCCCCTCGGACGGGAAAGGCGGCTGCCACCGGCAGCCGCCTTTCCTTTCTCCTGGTGCAAAAGAAGAGGCCCTGCGGCTGCCCGCAGGGCCTCTTTATTCACACTGAGCCCGATAGGCCTATATGCGGCCCATCAAGAGAAGGACGATGACGACCACCAGGATGATGCCGGCACCGCCGCTGGGGTAGTAGCCCCAGCCGCTGCTATAGGGCCAGGTCGGCAACGCGCCGAGCAGGATAATGATGAAGAGGATGAGCAGAATGGTACCGAGCGTCATAAGACCTGCCTCTTACGCCGTTATGTGAAAGCCGTTTTCCGCTTACCGCCAGGCCGGCTTGCCGAGATTGATCGTGCTCGGCGAGGTGAGCGCGCCGGTCAGGGCACCCGCTCCGGCGCCGATCAGAGCGCCGGTCGCCGGTGTGCCGGTGAAAGCGCCCACGATGGCGCCGCCCGCAGCACCGATGGCGCCGCCGCTGAGGGCGCGGTCGCCCGTGCTGCTGCCGCAAGCGCTGAGTAGCAGCATGACGGGCATAGCGATGATCGCAATGCGTTTCATGCCAGATCCTCCAAGATTCAAGGCGAGGGGCCGCGGTTCATCTTCCGTGCCGGAGGCGGAACCTCGGGACAACCGCCCGGCGCAACCACAAGTTCCCCTCAATCGATAAGAGAAACCGGAAAAGCGGGCGTTTGTTCCCCCCAAAGGTTGCAGGAACCGGGGCACCTCGGCGCCGGGGATCGCATGGCCGATCACGCGAATTTGCGGAGCGCGGGCCAAGCGGGTGGATAAGCTTCAGGCCCCTGATCACAACCTTCGCGGGAGACCACCCATGCAAACTTCGACATCTCGCTGGCTCTGGGCGATCCTGGTCTCAGTGCTGTGGATCGGCGCTCCGCTCCTGGCTTCGGCGGCACCCACCTCCTTCCAGGTCAAGCTCGACGGCGCCCAGCAGGTGCCGCCGGTTCAGACCGCGGGCAGCGGCAGCGCCGATCTGACCTATGATCCGGCCACCAAGGTGCTGACCTGGAACGTCACCTTCAGCGGCCTCTCCGGCCCGGCCAGCATGGCGCATTTCCATGGGCCCGCCCCCGCCGGCAAGAATGCCGGGGTCGAGATCTGGATCAGCAAGAAGGGCCAGACGGCCACGAGCCCGCTCGTCGGGCAGGCGACCCTGACCGATGCCGAGGCCGCAGATCTGATGGCCGGCAATCTCTACATCAACGTGCACACGGCGAAGAACCCGAACGGCGAGATCCGCGGACAGGTCAAGCCGCCGATGTGACGGCGCCGACCTAAGCAGCGTCGTGGAAGATGATGCCGAGGGTGAAGCGCTCGCCCCGGTGCAGCCGGCTGACGCCGTGGCGCATCGTGGCGCGGTAGAATCCGCGCGCGCCCTGTGCGGGGCGGTGATGGACGGCGAAGATCACCGCCTCGCCCTGCTTCAAGGGGACCACCTCGACCCGGGATTGCTGGCGCGGGCGCTGCTCGGTCAGCACGAATTCGCCGCCGGCGAAATCGGCCTCGGGCGCGCTCAGCAGGACGGTGAGCTGCAGAGGAAAGACATGGGCGCCGTAGAGGTCCTGGTGCAGGCGGTTGTAGTCGCCGGGCCCGTATTTCAGCATCAGCGGCGTCGGCCGCGTCTGCCCGGCGGCGTGGCATTCGGCAAGATAGGCATCCAGGGAGGCGGGGAGGCGCCCGCCTTCCCCCAGCATCTCGCGCCAGCGATTGGCGATGGGCGCGAGGCGGGCATAGAAGGCCTCGCGCAGCCGCGCCACCACTGGCGAAAGGGGATAGGCGAAATACTGATACTCCCCTTGCCCATAGCCATGACGCGCCATGACCACGCGGCTGCGGAACCGCTGCCCCTCGGCATAGAGCCCGGCGAGGCTCCGGCATTCCGCCGGCGTCAGGAGAGGCCGTGTCAGCGCAAAGCCCCGCTCGTCGAGACTCTCTGCCAGGCCGGCCCAATCCAGCTTCGCCACGTCGTATCTCTCCGTCATCCTCTCGCTCCTTGCATTCAAAGCTAAGCTAAGCGGGGGCAGGCGCCTTCGCTATCCGGCCTTTGCGGCCCGTTGACAGGATTTCCCGACCCTCCCAACCTGCGAAGCGCCGGCACGCGGGCTGATCTGGGGAACACATGATCCTCGTCACGGGGGAAGCGCTGTTCGATCTCTTCGTCTCCGCCGATCGGGGGACCAGCTTCGCCTTCGATGCGCGGCCGGGCGGCTCGTCCTTCAACGTCGCCATCGGGCTCGCGCGGCTGGGGCAGCCGACCGCTTTCCTGGGTGGCCTGTCGACGGATTTTCTCGGGCAGCGGCTGGAGCATCTGCTCGCCGAGGAAGGCATCCTCAGAGAATTCATTCAGCATCCGCCCCGGCCGACGACCCTCAGCGTCATCGGCCTCGGGCCCGGCGGCGTGCCGGCCTATGCCTTCTACGGCGACGGCGCCGATCAGGTGGTGACGCTCGAGGCGATCCCGGAGCTGCCGGCGGCGATCCGCGCCCTCCATCTCAGCTCCTTCTCCACGGTGATCGAGCCGGTGGGCGGGACCCTCGAGGCGCTGGTCGCCAGGGAGTGGGGCCAGCGCCTGATCGCCTATGATCCCAATATCCGTCCCACCATCGTGCCGGATATGGAGGTCTGGCGGCGCAAGTTCGCTCGCCTCCTGCCCTTCACCCATCTGCTCAAGATCAGCCTGGAGGATTTCCACCTGCTGTTTCCCGGTGCCGAGCCCGCGGCCACGGCGCGAGGCTGGATCGCGGAGGGCCCGAGGCTCGTCGTCGTGACCCGCGGCGCCGAGGGGGCGATGGGATGGACCGCGGGGGCCGAGGTCGAGATGCCCGCGATCCCGACGGTGCTGGTCGACACCGTCGGCGCCGGCGACACCTTTCAGGCAGCTCTTCTCGCCGGTCTCGCGGAGACGGGCCGCCTCGATCCGCGCGCGCTCGAAAGCCTGACGGCGCCGGGCCTGGCCGAGCTCCTCTCCTTCGCGGGCAAGGCCGCCGCCATCACCTGCTCGCGCCGCGGCGCCGATATGCCGCGGCGCGGCGAATTGCCGGCACTGTCAACAACCCTTCACGGACGCGCGGTAAGCTGAAGGCCCGGCCACTCCAAGAAGGAGACAGCTGATGCCCAAGCCCAGCAAAGCCGCCGTGGCTTCCCTCGCGACAAGCAGCAGCAGCGACGACACGAAGGAGACATCGACCGTCTGGTTTCGCGCGACCTTCATGCCCTTCCATGCCAATGAGGCTTGGCGGGAGGAAGCGTTGCGCTTCGCCCGCCGCCGCCTCGACCATAACCGTGAGGCTATGTTGCGGTTGACCAAATGCAACAGCTGGCAGGACCTCCTGGAGCTGCAGGTGGACTGGAGCCGCGAGATCTTCGAGGACTATCTGGCGGAAAGCCGCGAGATGCTCGAGCTCGTCACCCGCTCCGCCAACAACTCCAACGGCGAGAATGGCGGCAACGGCCATCATCGTCGGGGCGATGCCGAGTCCATGTCGGAAGAGCACCGTCCGTCGAACTAGGCGCTCTGACCCTCTGCGCCTCACCTTCTTACCGTCATGCCCGCGAGAGCGGGCATCCAGGGCAAGTGGAACGAACTGAAGCCCCGGATTCCCGCTTTCGCGGGAATGACGGATAGGAAGGGAGGAACTGGTAGCGGCGTGGCTAGGCCTTCGCGCGGGCGGCGCCGAAGCGGAGCACCGCTTCCAGCAGCGCATCGATATGACGCTGGCGGGTCCGGTGATTGACCAGGGCTGCGCGGATCGCAAGCTTGCCGGCGACGGTGGTGGTCGACGGTGCAGCGATGCCCGATTCATGCAGATCGGCCACGATCGCCGCATTGACCGCATCGGCCTCAGCGGCGCGATAGCGGAAGCAGACGATATTGAGCTGGGCCGGCGCCAGCAGCTCCAGCGCCGGTGACGCCGCGACCTTCTGCTCCAGATAGCGGGCCAGCGCGCAGCTTCGCGACATCGCCGCGCCGAGTGCCGCGGTACCATGGACCTTGAGGGTGAACCAGGCCTTGAGCGCGCGGAAGCCACGGGAGAGATCCGGGCCGAAATCGCAGGGCCATGGCGAGCCGGCGGCAAGCCCGCGC
>DATFRE010000504.1:0-8019 GCA_035263545.1 Dongiaceae bacterium | reverse complement strand
CGCCGAGCTCGACCAAATGATAATATACGGACCTGAGGATGCGCGCCTCCAGCCGGTCGCGGACCAGGATATAGGGCCGCAGCACCTCGCCGGCCCCCCGGCATTGCAGGGGATGCGCCTCGTCCAGCGCCACAATTTCGTCGAGATTGGTCCGGAAGATCAGGCGCTGGCCAGCTCCGCCGCCCGAAGATGTCACCTCGACCGCGGTGAAAGGGGCGTCCTCGACGACAACCCGGCCGCGTTCGGCGGGCGTTACCAGCCAGTATTCGCCGTCATCCTCGCGCCGGAGAACGGCGGCGAAGAGCTTGACCAAGGGTATCCGGTTGATGGGCGTCCCCTGATAGTACCAGGTTCCATCCGCGGCGATGCGCATGTCGAGATCGGCCAGCAGCCGGGGCCGGCGAGTCGCGTCCTGATGGGATTGTGACTTGTCGCCAGTCAGGCCCTTCAACATATCGGTAGGATTAGACGTGCCGCCTTTCATGCGTCTATGCTTCCGTCATCACCTCTCCCGGAGAATCGCGTGAGCAATAATGAAACAATGACGGTCCCCGGATCCGCCGATGCCGAGGTGCTCGCCAGTGATATCGAGCGGCTGGGTGAGCGCCTGCGCCAGGCCCGCCAAAGCATCGAGCGAGTGATTTTCGGCCAGCAGGCCGTCATCGATCAAACTCTAATTGCGCTGCTCAGCGGCGGCCATGTGCTGCTGATCGGGGTGCCCGGCCTCGCCAAGACGCGGCTCGTCGAGACGCTGCATGTCGTGCTCGGGCTCGAGGAGCGACGCGTGCAATGCACACCGGACCTCATGCCCGCCGACATCCTTGGCTCGGAGGTCCTCGAGGAAGAGGAGTCGGGCCGGCGCAGCTTCCGCTTCATCCCTGGCCCTGTCTTCTGCCAGCTGCTGATGGCCGATGAGGTGAACCGCGCGAGCCCCCGCACCCAGTCGGCGCTCCTCCAGGCGATGCAGGAGCGGCGGGTCACCATCGCCGGGCGGAGCCATCCGCTGCCGGAACCGTTCCATGTGGTGGCGACCCAGAACCCCCTGGAGCAGGAAGGAACCTACCCGCTGCCCGAGGCCCAGCTCGACCGCTTCCTTCTGCAGATCGATATCGGCTACCCCGATGTCGAGGCGGAGCGCCAGATGCTGATCGCCACCACGGGCCTGGCCGAGGATAAGCCCAGGGCGGTGATGACGGCGCCCGACCTCATCGCGGCCCAGCTTCTCATCCGGCGCATTCCGGTCGGCAAGAGCGTGGTCGAGGCGATCCTCGGCCTCGTGCGCGCCGGCCGGCCCGATGCCGGCGGGCTTGCCGAGGTGACGCGCCATGTGGCCTGGGGCCCCGGGCCCCGGGCGAGCCAGGCGCTGATGCTCGCCGTGCGGGCCCGCGCCGCGCTCGAGGGCCGGCTCTCGCCCTCCGTCGATGATGTCCTGGCCCTGGCCCATCCGGTGCTGCGCCATCGCATGGCGCTCAACTTTGCGGCGCGTGCCGATGGGGTGACGCTGGACTCGCTGATCGATCGGCTGTGCCAACCCTACGCATGAGCAGGAACCCCGGGGCCCTGTCCCGGGCAGAAGCCGACAGGAAACCGGCGCGGCGCGAGGCGGAGCGGCTGGCGGCGCGCCTTCCACCGCTGCTGATCGCGGCCCTCAGGGTCGCCTCGACCGTCGAGCAAGGGGTGCATGGCCGCCGGCGCGTCGGCACCGGCGATGCCTTCTGGCAATTCCGCCAATACCAGCCCGGCGAGCCCGCAACCCGCATCGACTGGCGCCAATCGGCGAAATCCGACCGCCTGTTCCTGCGCGAGACGGAATGGGCCGCGGCCCAGAGCGTCTGGCTCTGGCGCGATGCCAGCGCCTCCATGAACTGGCACTCCACGCCGGAGCTGCCGCTGAAGGGCGCGCGGGCGGATGTTCTGCTGCTGGCGCTTGCCGCCCTGCTGCTGCGGGCCGGCGAGCGCGTGGCATTGTTGGGCAGCGAACTGCCGCCCTCCGCGAGCCGTGCCAGCCTGGAGCGGATGGCCCTCGAGCTCGATGGGTCGGCCCCGGAGAGCCTGCCCCCGGCGCTTCCTTTGCCGCGCCATGGCCAGCTCGTGCTGTTCGGCGATTTCCTTTCCCCGCTGCCGGCCATCGAGGCGGCGCTGCGCCCCCATGCCGAGCGCGGGGTCAAGGGCCATGTGCTGCTGGTGGCCGATCCGGCGGAGGAGTCCCTGCCGTTCTTCGGCCGTATCCGCTTCGAGGGTCTGGAGGCGGAAGGGGAGCTGCTCCTCAGCCGGGTCGAATCTGTCCATGACGCCTATATCGAGCGCTACCAGCTGCATCGTGAGTCGTTGACCGCGCTGGTCCGCAGCCTCGGCTGGACCATCGCCCAGAGCCGCACCGACAGCCCGGCGGAGCCCGGTATGCTCGCCCTTTACCGCCAGATCGCAGAGTTGAAAGCATGACCGGCCTCGGGGGATTGAGCTTCCTTTCGCCCTGGCTGCTTCTGGGGCTGGCGGCGCTGCCGGTGCTGTGGTGGCTGCTGCGCCTGACGCCGCCCACGCCACGCCGGGTCGCCTTCCCCGCCATCCGCCTGCTCTTCGAGCTGCGCCCACAGGAAGAGACCCCCTATCGCACGCCGCTCTGGCTCATCCTGATGCGCCTGCTCCTGGCAGCTCTCGTCATTCTGGGCTTCGCCGGGCCGCTGCTGAACTCCCATAGCGAGCTCGAAGGCAAGCGCGCCCTCCTGCTGGTGGTGGATGACGGCTGGGCCGCAGGGCCAGGCTGGGCGGACCGCCAGCACGGCATGACCGAGGCCGTCGACGAGGCGGAACGCTTCAAGATCCCCGTCATGCTGCTCACCACGGCCCCGCCTGCCGATGGCGGGCCCATCGCCGCCACCGGCATGCTGAGCGCCGGGGATGCGCGCCAGAAGATCCGCATCCTGGAGCCCCATCCCTGGGCGACCGACCGCGTAGCGGCGCTGGCGGCCCTCCAGCATCTCGAGCTCAAACCCGAGGTCCTGGGCCATATGGCGGTGATCTGGCTCTCCGACGGGCTCGCCGGCGCCGATGCCGATTCCGGCCGCAAGCTGGCTGAAGGGCTGCAGCGGCTGGGCTCGCTTTCCCTCCTTGGCGATCCGCCGACGCGGCTGCCGGCCCTGATGCGCCCACCGGAAGCCAATGCCGCAGGGCTGACGCTCCATGTCGAGCGCGCCACGCCCGGCGCGCCTCAGACCCTTCATCTGCGCGCCCTCGACGACGCCGGCCGGCTGGTCAGCGTCGACAGCGTCGATTTCAGCGCCGACAAGACGGCGGCGAGCCTCGCCCTCAAGATCCCGGCCGAGCTGCGCAATCGCATCGCCAGCCTCAGCATCGAAGGCAATGATTCCGCCGGCGGCGTGCTGCTGCTGGACGACCGCTGGCGCCAACGCCCCGTGGGGCTGATCACCGAAACCGAGGAGGAGAACGCGCAGCCGCTGCTGAGCGACCTCTATTATGTCGAGCGGGCGCTGGCACCCTATGCGGAGTTGCGCCATGGCGATGTGACCAAGCTGCTTCAGCGCGAGATCGCCGTGCTGATCATGGCGGATATCGGACTTCTGCCGCAGGACACCGTCGCCAAGCTCAATACCTGGATCGACAAGGGTGGCGTGCTGGTCCGCTTCGCCGGGCCGAAGCTGGCCCAGAACGCCGATACGTTGCTGCCGGTGCGGCTGCGCAGCGGTGACCGCCAGCTCGGCGGGGCCATGTCGTGGAGCCAGCCGGCGCATGTCGCGCCCTTCCCCGCCGACAGCCCCTTTGCGGGTCTCGCCGTGCCGAGCGAAGTGCTGGTCGACCGCCAGGTGCTGGCGGAGCCGGAGATCGATCTCGGCAAGAAGACCTGGGCCCGGCTCATCGACGGTACGCCGCTGGTGACCGCCCAGAAGCAGCATAATGGCTGGATCGTCCTGATCCACACCACGGCCAATGCGAGCTGGTCGAACCTGGCGCTGTCAGGTCTCTTCGTCGAGATGCTGCAGCGCCTTGTCTCGCTGAGCCAAGGCGTCTATGGCGGAGGTGCCGCGGCCGAACCCCTGCCGCCGCTTCAGCTGCTGGACGGCTATGGCCGGCTGGTCGCCCCGCCGCCGACGGCGCTGCCCGCCACGCCCAACGACCTCGCAACGAACGCCGTGGGCCCGCGCCATCCGCCCGGCTATTACGGCAAGGCAACGGCGCGGCGCGCCCTCAATCTGGGCGCCGCCCTGCCAAGACTGGCGCCTTTGGCGGATCTCCCTCCGGGGATCAAGAGCGATCCCTTCGCCCAGGCCGAGACCATCGATCTGAAGCCCTGGCTGCTGGGCGCGGCCTTCGCCCTTCTGCTGATCGACATGCTGATCGCACTCGCGCTGCGCGGCCTTCTCTCCGGATGGCGCCGGCGCGCGATCGCCGGTCTTGCCCTGCTCCTGCTGCTGCCGGCGGCGGCGCGGGCGCAGACAAGTGGAGACCAGGACAAGTTCGCCATCAGCGCCGCCGGCACCACGCGGCTCGCCTATATGGTCACCGGCAATGACGAGAGCGATTCCATCGCCAAGGCGGGTCTCTTCGGCCTCAGCCTCGTGCTGGCCCAGCGCACGGCGGCGGAGCTCGGCCAGCCCATCGGCGTCAATCCGGAAACCGACGATCTCGCCTTCTTCCCCATCCTCTATTGGCGGGTGCCGCCCGACGAGGCGCCGCTCTCCGCTGCGGCCGAGAAACGTCTCGGCGACTACCTGAAGCATGGCGGCATGATCCTCTTCGACACCGCCGACCAGCTCGGGCTCGGCGGCGGCAGCTCGCTCGCGCTGCGCGGGCTCCTGCGCGACATGGACGTGCCGACCCTGGTGCCGGCACCGCCCGACCATGTGCTGACCAAGGCCTTCTATCTGCTGCGCGACTTCCCGGGCCGCTACACCGGCGGCGTGCTCTGGGTCGAGCAGGGCGAGGGCCGGGTCAATGACGGCGTCTCCTCCGTCATCATCGGCTCCAACGACTGGGCCGGCGCCTGGGCCGTGGATGACAGCGGCCGACCGCTTTATGCCACGGTGCCCGGCGGCGATCGCCAGCGCGAGCTCGCCTATCGCTTCGGCGTCAATCTCGTCATGTATGCGCTGACCGGCAATTACAAATCCGACCAGGTGCATGTGCCGGCGATCCTGGAGCGGCTCGGCCAATGAGCTTCGGCGCCCTCAGCATCGAGTTCGCGCCGCTCCTGCCCTGGCCCTTGCTGCTGGCCGGCGGGATCCTGGCGCTGCTGCTCCTGGCGATGTCCTTCCTGCGCCGGGCGCGCGGCAGCCTCTGGCGCCTCCTCGCCTGCATCGCCCTCCTGGCCGCGCTCGCCAATCCCTCCGCCATCCGCGAGGACCGCAAATATCTGAACGACGTCGCGGTGGTCGTGGTCGACGATTCCGCGAGCCAGAACGTGCCGCCGCGGCGCGCGCAGACGGCCGCGGCACTGGCCGAAGTCGAGAAGCGCATCAAGGCGATCCCTGGGCTGGAGCTGCGCGTCGTCCATGCCGGCAACGAGCCGGCAAGCGATACCGCCGATGGCGGCGGCACGCGGCTCTTCGCGGCACTGGCCAAGGCGACCGCCGATCTTCCGGCAAGCCGCATCGCCGGCTCGATCTTCATCAGCGACGGGCAGATCCATGACGTGCCGGCCGATCTCGATACGCTGGGCTTCCATGCCCCGGTGCATCTGCTGCTGAGCGGCCTTCCCAACGAGGCGGATCGGCGCCTCGTCATGGTGGCCTCGCCCAGCTTCGGCATCGTCGACAAGGACGTGGCCTTCAAGCTCCGGGTCGAGGATGAGGCGGTAGCGCCCGGCACGCTGGCCCGCATCGACATCATGAAGGACGGCAAGCCCCTGCCTCCGGTCCAGGTGGCCATCGGCGAGGACGTGCCCTTCAACTTCATCATCGACCATGGCGGCCAGAACATCTTCGAGTTCTCGGTCGAGCCGGGGACGAAGGAGCTAAGCCTCGCCAACAACTCAGCCATCGCGCTGGTCAACGGCGTGCGCGACCGCCTCAAGGTGCTGCTGATCTCCGGCGAGCCTCATGCGGGCGAGCGGGCCTGGCGCGCGCTGCTGAAATCCGATCCCTCCGTCGATCTCGTGCATTTCACCATTCTGCGGCCGCCGGAAAAGCAGGACGGCACGCCCATCAACGAGCTGTCGCTGATCGCCTTTCCGGTGCGCGAGCTGTTCGAGCTGCGGCTCAAGGATTTCGACCTCGTCATCTTCGATCGCTATCGCCGCGAGGGCGTTCTGCCGCGGGCCTATTTCGACAACATCGCCAATTATGTCGAGCAGGGCGGCGCGCTCCTCGATTCGGCGGGGCCCGCGTTCTCCACGACCTATAGCCTCTACCGCTCGCCGCTAGGCCGCGTGCTGCCGGCCGAGCCGACCGGCGATGTCCTGGAGCAGGGCTTCCGGCCCGAGCTCACTCCTGCCGGCCGACGCCATCCCGTGACCTCCGGTCTGCCGGGCGCCAATGCCCAGGGCCGCGAGCCCAGCTGGGGCCGCTGGTTCCGGCAGATCGACGCCATCCCGCGCCAGGGCGTCTCGGTGATGAGTGGCATCGGCGACCGGCCGCTCCTGGTGCTGAACCGGGTCGGCAAGGGACGCACGGCGGAGATCCTCTCCGATGAGATCTGGCTCTGGTCGCGGGGCTTCGAGGGCGGAGGGCCGCAAGCCGAGCTCCTGCGCCGCGTCGCCCATTGGCTGATGAAGGAGCCGGATCTCGAGGAGGAGGATCTGCGCGCCAGCATCGATGACGGCCGCCTCGACATCACGCGCCGCAGCCTCTCCGACAAGCCGGTCTCAGTCGAGGTCACCTTGCCTTCGGGCAAGAAGGCCGAGGTGAAGCTCGCCGATCAGGGTGATGGGCGCCAGACCGGCTCGCTCTCGGTCACCGAGACCGGCCTCTATCGCCTGACCGATGGAACGCATCTCGCCTTTGCCGCGAGCGGCGCCCTCAACCCGCTGGAGATTGCCGATCTCAGATCGACGCCGGAGAAGATGCAACCCCTGGTCAACGCCTCGGGCGGACGGATCTTCCGGCTGGCAGGCGGGCACATGCCCGACATCCGGATGGTCTCGCCCGGCGGCAGCACCGGCGGCTCCAACTGGATGGGCCTCATCGGCGGCGCCGATTACACCGTGACCGGCATCCGCCAGATGTCGCTGATGCCCGCACTGGCCGGGCTCATCATCGGCCTCGGCGCGCTCATGATCGCCTGGCGCCGCGAGGAACGCTGAACAGCCGGAAGCGCGGCGTTCAGAAGCTCCAGTACTCCTGCTGGAAAGCGCTCATCTTGTCGTAGATGTCCTGAACGATCGGCCGCATCCTGTGTTTCGGGCAATCGCGCAGGAACCGGGCGCAGAGCGTGATGACATGGCCCGCATCGCTCATCAGATTGCCGACCGCAGGGCTGCCATGGGTGAAGCCCTGCGGGAACAGCCCGCGCTGCGACACGTGATCCCCATAGGTATCGGTGATCTCCTTATAGAGCTTGTCGCATGGATCGGCGAACCAGGCGTCGTACCAAGCCTGCCAGATGCTCTTGTCGGTGATGCCGAGGGTCCCGAGCTTGCTCGCCGGGAGGGCGAGGCCGAAGCCGACGAGGCTGAGGATCGGCAGCAGCGCCAAGCCGAATACACCCGCGACCTCCCAGGTGAAGAAGCCCGCTTCCTCCACCGCGGTCGAGGGCCGGATCAGGTTCAGGATTCTCTCCATGAGCTTTTCCAGCTCCGGGTAGTTCGCGCGCACCCAGTCGAGGAGCTTCTGGCGCATGATGCTATAGGCGACCCGATCCTCGTTCTCCATGAGCTGGAGAATCAGCTCCACGATCCGCCGGTAGACATCGTCCGGCAGGTAGTCCTTGAGCAATTTGATCAGCAGAAGGACATTCATGACCCCAGCCCTCCCCAGTGGCGCGACTCCCGTCGCGCCTTCGTGCGCCGGCATTGTTGTGATGCGGTGCTCGCACGCCCGTCGATGACCTCGTAATAAATATCACCAG
>DATFRE010000503.1:0-3316 GCA_035263545.1 Dongiaceae bacterium | reverse complement strand
GAGGTCGAGCTCGATTCCGACGCCGCCCTTGCCGGCCATCTCCACCGACGACGAGGTCAGACCCGCCGCGCCCATGTCCTGGATCGCCGCCACGGCGCCGGAGGCCATCAGCTCCAGCGTCGCCTCGATCAGCAGCTTCTCGGTGAAGGGGTCGCCGACCTGCACGGTCGGGCGCTTCTCCTCGCTGTCGTCGCTGAATTCGGCCGAGGCCATGGTCGCGCCGTGGATGCCGTCGCGCCCGGTCTTGGCGCCGACACAGATCACCGGATTGCCTGGGCCCGATGCCGCCGAATAGAAGATCTTGTCCTTCTTCGCGATACCGACGGTCATCGCATTGACGAGGATGTTGCCGTTATAGCTCGGATGGAAATTCGTCTCGCCACCCACGGTGGGTACGCCCATGCAATTGCCGTAACCGCCGATTCCGGCGACGACGCCGGCCAGGAGATGGCGCGTCCTGGGATCGTCCGGCGCGCCGAAGCGCAGCGCATTCAGATTGGCGATCGGGCGCGCCCCCATGGTGAAGACGTCGCGCATGATCCCGCCGACGCCGGTCGCCGCGCCCTGATAGGGCTCGATGAAGCTCGGGTGGTTGTGGCTCTCGATCTTGAAGACCGCGGCCTGCCCGTCGCCGATATCGATGACGCCGGCATTCTCCCCCGGGCCCTGGATTACCACCGGCCCCGTGGTGGGCAGGCGCTTCAGCCATTTGCGCGAGGATTTGTAGGAGCAATGCTCGCTCCACATGACCGAGAAGATGCCGAGCTCGGTCAGATTGGGCGCGCGGCCCATGATCCCCGGGATCCGCTCGTATTCCTCGGCGCTGAGCCCGTGCTCGGCAATGATTTCGGGGGTGATCGCCGGCTCGGCCGCCATCGGATTGCCCCTGGGCGGCTTGTTCACGCCAAGGCTCCCGTCACGAGACTCCGATTCACGAGAGGGCCTCGACGATGCCCTTGAACATGGCGCGGCCGTCGGTGGAGCCGTGCAGTTCCTCGACCGCATTCTCGGGATGGGGCATCAGCCCCAGGACATTCTTGGTCTCGTTGAAGATGCCGGCGATGGCGCGGGCGGAGCCGTTGGGATTGGCCTCGGGTGTCAGTTCGCCTTCGGAATCGCAATAGCGGAAGGCGATCTGGCCCCGCTCCTCGAGCCAGTCGAGGGTCGCCTCATCGGCGAAGTAATTGCCATCGTGATGGGCGACGGGGATCGAGAGGGTCTGGCCCGCGGCATAGCCCGAGGTGAAGAGGCTCTGGCTGGTCTCGACCTTGAGGCCGACATTCCGGCAGACGAAGCCGAGGCCGGCATTGCGCAGCAGGATGCCCGGGAGCAGCCCTGCCTCGGTCAGGATCTGGAAGCCGTTGCAGATGCCGAGCACGGCCACCCCCGCCTTGGCGCGCTCCTTGATCTCCCGCATCACCGGGGAATGGGCGGCGATCGCCCCGCAGCGCAGATAGTCGCCATAGGAGAAGCCGCCGGGGACGACGATGAGATCGACCTTGGGAAGCGTGCTGTCCCGATGCCAGACCATCTGCGGGCGGCGGCCCATGGCATGCTCGAGGGCGGTGGCGACGTCATTCTCGCGATTGGAGCCGGGAAAGACGACGACGGCAGCGTCCATATCCGTTAGTCCACCAAATCGATGGCGTAGTTCTCGATCACGGTATTGGCCAGGAGCTTCGCGCACATGGCCTCGACGCTGGCCTTGGCCTTGGCGCGGTCGGTCTCCGCCAGCTCCAGCTCGATATATTTGCCCTGGCGGACATCCTCCACCCCGGCGAAGCCCAGCCCGCCGAGGGCATGGGCGATGGCGCGGCCCTGGGGATCGAGGACGCCGTTCTTGAGGGTGATATGGACCTTCGCCTTCATGCGCTTTCCCGTGGGGGCCCTATTGCACCGTATCCGGGCCGGACATGTCGCGGGGGCCGCCTTCGGGCATGATGCCCAGACGCCGCGCGACCTCCTGATAGGCCTCTGCCACCTTGCCGAGATCGCGGCGGAAGCGGTCCTTGTCCAGCTTCTCGTTGGTCTTGATGTCCCAGAGCCGGCAATTGTCCGGGCTGATCTCGTCGGCCAGCATGATGCGCATGTCGTCGCCTTCCCAGAGCCGGCCGAATTCGAGTTTGAAGTCGACGAGCTTCAGGCCGACGCCAAGGAAGAGGCCGGAGAGGAAGTCGTTGATCCTGAGCGAGAGCGACAGGATCTCGTCCAGCTCCTGGGGCGTCGACCAGCCGAAGGCGGTGATGTGCTCCTCGGAGACCATCGGATCGCCCAGCTGATCGGACTTGTAATAGTACTCGACGATGGAGCGGGGCAGGACCGTGCCCTCCGCCAGGCCGAAGCGTGTCGCCAGCGAGCCCGCGGCGATGTTGCGGATGACGATCTCGAGCGGAATGATCTCCACCTCGCGCACCAGCTGCTCGCGCATGTTGAGGCGGCGCACGAAGTGGGTCGGGATGCCGGCCTCCCCCAGGCGCGTCATCAGATATTCCGAGATCCGGTTGTTGAGCACCCCCTTGCCGGTGATGGTGCCCTTCTTCTGATTGTTGAAGGCGGTGGCGTCGTCCTTGAAATACTGGACGAGCGTGCCGGGTTCTGGCCCCTCATACAGAACCTTCGCCTTGCCTTCATAGATGCGGCGCTTGCGGGACATAGGAGGTTCTCGCGATGTCAGGAATCGGGCTAGGCAACTTGATCGTATAGCAGGTAGATGACGTCAAAACAACGACAGCGCCCCGGCCATGCCGGTGCTGTAAGCCTCGGGCGCCACACCGAAAAATATTTGCAAGTTCAGTGGCTTGTCGGGGCTTGCTCGGAGAGTGATACCGGCAGGTAGGGCAGCTGATCGGGCCGGCCGGCGGCGAAGAGAAACCACGGTTCCACTTCGGCGCCGGGCGCCGGCAGCGCGATGAGGGCGCTGGAGAGCGTGGCGAATCCGTTCTCGCCGATGATTGTCATGGCGTCATGGGGGCCACCGCCGGGCGCGAAGTCGCGGCTCGCCAGAAGGGCCTGCCAGGCCTGCCAGTCGCCCTGCGCGGGATCGGGCGCCGCCGCGGTGCGGAAGCGGGGGAGGAAATGGGCGATGCGGCGGCTGCCGGCGGCATCGTTCAGGTCATGGGCCGTCAGCATGGAGAGCCCCGCCGGGACCGGGCTCGCGTCGATGCGCGGGCCGGAATGGCGGATCCACCAGGCCTCGGTATTGTCGGCCAGGATCAGGTTGAAGGGACGGTAGGCGGCGGGATCGAGCTCGGCCAATGCCGCGGCGGCTTCGCGGGCGTCCGCATGATCGAGGGCCTCCAGCACCAGTTCCCCGCGG
>DATFRE010000502.1:0-3468 GCA_035263545.1 Dongiaceae bacterium | reverse complement strand
GTCGTCGGCATAGCGGTCGTCGGTCGAACACAGGGAGACTACAGCCTTGAGCTCCGGTGGCCGGCGGGCCGCGACCTGCAAGCCGTTGAAGCCGCCCCAGGAGATCCCCATCATGCCGATGGCGCCGGTGCACCAGGGCTGGGCCGCGATCCAGCGCATCACCTCCAGGCAGTCATCCTGCTCCTGCTTCAGATATTCGTCCTCCAGCAGCCCGTCGGATTCGCCCGACCCGCGCATGTCCACCCTGAGGCAGGCATAGCCGTTGCCGGCGAAATAGGGATGGGTCAGGTGATCCCGCTCCACGGTTCCGTCGCGCTTGCGGTAAGGCAGATATTCGAGGATTGCGGGTACCGGCTTCAGCTCGGCATCCGCCGGCAGCCAGATGCGGGCCGCCAGACGGCAGCCATCGGAGAGCATGATGAACAGATTCTCGATCTCCCGCACCTGGCGCGGGAACTGGGTGACGATGTCCATGGGGATTTCCGTTCTGGCGACGAACCGATGAAGGTGGAGGCCGGCGATCCTAGGCCGATCGGGTACTCCCGTCCAATCGCGCAGGCGGCGGGCCGTCAAATAATATGACTTTAAAACGGGCCGGCCGCGCACCGGCCGCTTCCGATCCAGATATCTGTTGACCTTCCTGGCCTATCGGGCCGATGGTTTTCGCCCGAGGATCATTACGCGCCCTGGATCGGGACGCCGGCGCGGGTCGACGAAAAGGCCTTTGACGATTTCGACGGTCGAGACACAGGGCCGGAGGACCCACAGAGGCGGTCATTCGGCGCGCATCGGGCGGCAGCGTCCGCGGCCGCCGCGCCTGTCCTATATCGACCGCCCTTTCGGCGTCTTCCGCCTCCTCAGCGAGGAGGGCCTTCAGCTCATCGAGCGCAACGCCGACACGATCCTGCAGGAAGTCGGCATGGAGTTCCGCGGCGACCCTGAGGCGCTGGAGCTCCTGCACGAGGCCGGCGCCGATGTCGCAGGAGAACGCGTCCGTTTCGAGAGCGGGCTCGCCCGCGCCCTCGTCCAGGCGACGGCGCCGCGCGAATTCTCCCAGCATGCCCGCAATCCGGCGAACAACGTCCATATCGGCGGCAGCAGCGTCGTCTTCTCGCCCTGCGGCGGCCCGCCCTTCGTCCACGACCTCGACAAGGGGCGACGCTACGCCACCACCGAGGACAGCCACAACCTGATGAAGCTCGCCCAGATGCTCCCCTGCCTGCATGTCGCTGGTGGCGGAATCTGCGAGCTGATGGACGTCCCGATCCCCGAGCGTCATCTGCACGGCGTCTACAGCCAGTTCCGATATTCGGACAAGCCGATCAAGGGCTCGGTGCGCTCCGGCACGGCGGCCCAGGACGCCATCGCCATGACCAAGATCGTCTTCGGCGAGGATTTCCTCGAAACCCACAACTGCCTCTATGCCGGCCTCAACACCAATTCGCCGCTGGTCTTCGACGTCACCATGATGGCGGCCGGGAAGGTCTATGCGCGCGCCAACCAAGCCGTGCTGGTCTCGCCTTATATCCTCGCCGGCGCCATGGGGCCGGTGGGGCTCGCCGGCGCGCTCGCCCAGCAGCTTGCCGAGGCCATGGCGGGGCTGGCGCTGATCCAACTCTTCCGCCCCGGCGCGCCCTGCGCCATGGGAACCTTCATCGGGACGATCTCCATGCAGACCGGCGCTCCCGCTTTCGGCACACCGGAATCCCTCCAGGGCATCACCATTGCCGCCGAGCTGGCGCGCCGGCTGGGCGTGCCGGTCAGCTGTGCCGGCGGCGCCGTCACCGCATCCAAGATTCCCGATGCCCAGGCCGCCTATGAGAGCGCGCTGACGCTGCAGACGAGCTTCCTAGCCGGGGTGAACTACATCTCCCACGGCGTCGGCTGGCTCGAAGGCGGGCTCACCGCCGGCTATGAGAAGATGATCCTGGACGCCGATCTCTGCGAGACGCTGCAGCTTCTGACCAAGCCGGTCGATCTCTCCCAGGAGGGCCAGGCGCTCGATGCGGTGCGCGAGGTCGGCCCCGGTTCTCACTTCCTCGGCTGCGCCCATACCCAGCGCAATTTCGAATCCGCCTTCTGGCGCCCGACCGTGGCCGACAACAAGACCTATGAGCAATGGACCCAGGAGGGCTCGCAGGATGCCGCCCGGCGGGCCAATCTCATCTGGAAAAAGATGCTGGCCGAGTACCAGGCGCCCCCGATAGATCCCGCCATCGACGAGGCGCTCAGGGAGTATCGCGACCGGCGCCTCATCGAGATCAGGAAAGGACGCTGACCATGCCGGACGACGCGACCTCCAATTGGGGCATCTCGGAGAAGGCCGCAGCGCTCCACGCCTCGGCCCTGGTCTGGGACGATCACGGCGGCTTCGGCTATTCCAAGGCCTCGGCCCTGGAAGGGCTGGACCGCTGGCGCGCCTCGGGCATCGACTATCTCTCGATCAATGCCGGCTACGACGTGATGCCCTGGACCCATACGGTGGAGGCCGTGTCGCAATATCGGCACTGGATCCGCACCCATCCAGAAACGATGCTCCAGGTCGAGAAGGTCGACGACATCTTGGGTGCACGGCGCGAGGGCAAGCTCGCCGTCACCTTCGATCTCGAGGGCATGAATGCCCTCAACGGCGATATCGGCATGGTTGATTTCTACTACCGCCTCGGCGTGCGCCAAATGCTGTTCGCCTACAACCGGAACAACCTCGCCGGTGGCGGCTGCCATGACGAGGATGTCGGCCTCACCGCTTTCGGCCGCGAGGTCATCGGCGAGATGAACCGGGTCGGCATGGTAGTCGACTGCTCCCACTGCGCCTACAAGACCTCCATGGAGGCGATGGAGGCCTCCCAGGCGCCGGTCATCTACAGCCATGCCAATGCGCGGGAGATCTGCGATCACGAACGCAACATCTGGGACGACCAGATCAAGGCCTGCGCCGCCACCGGCGGGGTGATCGGCGTCACCGGCGTGGGCCGGTTCATGGGGCCAAAGGGACCGGTGGTCGAGCACCTGGTCGAGCATATCGACCATATGGTCGAGCTCGTCGGCCCCGAGCATGTCGGCTTCGGCATGGACAGCGTGCTCCATGTCCACAAGCCGAACCAGCCCTTCACCCGCAGCCGCGAGTACTGGCCGGAACGCCAGTATCCCGACAGCGGGTCGGGCTATGTAGCACCCGAGCAGGTGCCGCAGCTCACCCAGGCTCTGCTCGACCGCGGCTATGGCGAGACGGAGATCCGGGGCATCCTGGGCGAGAACTTCCTGCGGATTGCCCGGCAGGTGTGGAAGTAGCCGGCCGTCCGCACGGCCGGAACTGGCATAAGCAAGTGAACCTCGAGAACAGGGAGGATGACGAAATGACGATCGGAAAAAATTGGGAGGGCATCACGCGTCGGCGCCTGCTCCAGGGTGCCGCCATGGCCGGTGCTGCGGCCACCATCGGCCCGCGCTTCTCGCTGGCCGATGAAG
>DATFRE010000501.1:0-30484 GCA_035263545.1 Dongiaceae bacterium | reverse complement strand
CACGAACTTGTCTTACCATTTTGCATTTGCTTTCCAAAGTTCTAAAGATGCGGGACAGTCGGGCCTGGGCGCACGGCCTCCCAGGGCGGCCCCGGAGGGAGCGAGGGTGGTGGCAGAGAAGAAAGCAGCGACGGCTGACGGCAGGCGGCCGCAGGGCTGGTTGATCCAGTCTCCGGTCCGACAGTCGAAGCTGGCCGATCAGCTCTACGAGCAGATCCTCGAGCGCATCGTGAGCGGCGGGCTCGCGGTGGGCGGCAAGCTGCCCTCGGAGAGCCAGCTCGGCGAGCTCTTCAGCGTGTCGCGGCCGGTGGTCCGCGAGGCCCTGTCGCGACTTCGGGCCGATGGCGTCGTCATCTCGCGCCACGGCTCCGGTTCCTATGTTCAGCGCCGGCCCAACCAGGCCTTCACCCTGCTGGCGCCCACGGGCGACGTCGCCAATCTGATGCGCTGCATGGAGTTCCGGATCGCGCTGGAGGGCGAAGCCGCTTCACTGGCGGCCCGCCGGCGCAGCGAGGCCGATCTGGCGCGCCTAGAGAAGGCGCTGGCCGAGCTCGAGACAGTGATGGCCCGAGGTGAGGTGGGGGTGGAGGCGGACCACGAGTTCCATGTGGCGATCGCGGCAGCCACCCAGAACCAGCTCTTCGTTCATGCCATGGAGATCTTCTCCGAGCAGACCCTGAAGGGCATGCAGCTCGCCCGATCCCTGTCCCTGCGTCGCAACGCCGAGCGGCTGCGCCTGGTGCAGCAGGAGCACAATCGCATCTTCGAGGCCATCAAGGCGGAAGACCCGATGCTGGCCCGCGACACAATGCGCAATCACATCGACAACGCCCGCATCCGCGTGCTGACCGACAGCACGGAGCCATAGCCCGCCTTCGCCCAGCCATAACTGAGACGGCCAAGCCGGAAGCTATCCTTCAGGCCGACTCCGACAAGGGGCGGTCATTGAGGGCGAGGAGCACGCGAGCGACCTCGCGGACCTTGGCGCGATGGGCCGGCTCGAGATTGCTCAGGAGCGGAAGCACGGGGCCCATATCGGCGATGCCGGCCAAGCTCACCGCCTCGTGCAGGACGCGCACGGGGCTGTGAGCGTCGCGGCAATCCTCCAACGGCATGAAAGCCGCGTGCAGGCGCCCGGCCGTAGCGCGGTCGCCCCGCAGCAGCGCCTCCAGCAGTCCCAGGGAGAGACGGGGCGCGATGCAGACCGAGCCCGAAGTGAAGCTTGGCAGGCGGAAATCGGCAAGATGCACCACCGCAGGCCGCTCGCCCATGCCGCTGATGATGATGTTGCGATCGATGCGCTCGACCAGCTCGGTGAGATAGGTATCCCGGCGCGGGTCCTCGCGGGTGATCGCGTATTTGATCGCCTTGATCCGCTTGTCCGCGACCAGCCGCTCGATGCCCGCGGGGCTGATATAGGCCTCGGCTCTGAGATAGAGGATGGCAGGCCTGCCGATGCGATCGGTGAAGCGGCGAATGCCGGTATCCACGCCAGCCTGCGAGTAGTTGGCCGCCGCCGGCAGGATCATCGCGGTCGGGAAGGGCCGGCTGCGGAGGATCTCAGCCTGGTCCATCATCTTGCCGAAATCGGGGCCGACCGAGGGGATGACCCAGGTGCCGGGTGCCGCCAGCTCCAGGAGTTGGTCGACCACTGCGGCGTATTCGTAGAGCCCGATATTGTAGAAGTTCGCATTGCCGCCATACATCAGCGCCCGGATGCCACCGGCCTCGATATGGCGGATCAGCGCGGCATTGGCGGCGCGGTTGGGGGTGAGATCGGCATGGCGCGCCAGCGGCGGGACGGCGAAGACCTTGTTCCGGGGATCGTCGCTCATGCATGGCCTCAGCTTGATCGGGAAGGATGCATGCTAGCCAAGCCCTGCCAGGGGGTCAAATCGAGACACAAGGTTGTCATACATGCCCTGCCCTGGGAAGACGAACGCACTGATCCCATCCGGCATCTCGGTTCCGCATGCCGGTGTCATTGTCAGGAGGTGACCATCGCGTCCGGCCGGCATTTTTTCTGCTTAGACGATCATGAGCCGGGTATGCCAGTCTTCGCCGAATTCGAGCATTCAAAGAGGGCTATGAGATGGCAAGCGATAAGGTCGCCGTCGTGACGGCGGGCGGGAGCGGCATGGGCGCAGCAGCGGCAAGGCGGCTTGCGGCGGACGGCTTCAAGGTCGCGGTCCTGTCATCCTCAGGCAAGGGCGAGGCGCTCGCGAATGAGCTCGGCGGCTTGGGCGTAACCGGCTCGAACCAGTCGAACGACGATCTGAAGCGCCTGGTCGACGGCGCCCTTGCGCGCTGGGGGCGCATCGACGTCCTGGTGAACAGCGCCGGTCACGGTCCCAGAAAGCCCATTCTCGAGATCAGCGACGAGGATTGGCGCGCCGGCATGGATGTCTATTTCCTGAGCGCCGTGCGCCCGACCCGGCTGGTCACGCCCGCGATGCGGAAGCAGAAGGGCGGCGCCATCATCAATATCTCCACCGCCTGGGCCTTCGAGCCGAGCGCCATGTTTCCGACCTCGGCGGTCTTCCGTGCCGGGCTCGCCTCATTCGCGAAAATCTTTGCCGACACTTATGCGGGCGACAATATTCGGATGAACAATGTTCTGCCGGGCTGGATCGACAGTCTGCCGGCCACGGAGGAGCGCCGCGCCAGCGTACCGCTGAAGCGCTATGGCAGCAGCGCGGAGATCGCCGCGACGATCGCCTTCCTGGCCTCGGACGGCGCCGCCTACATCACCGGCCAGAACATCCGCGTCGATGGTGGGGTGACCCGCGCCACCTGACCGGGCGGGAGGAGGCGCCGACCCGGACCTTTTCCTTCGCGCTGCCGACGGCTCGCGATCTCAATGAAATGGACGACATTATCAACGAGAATCCAGCCGAAATCGCTATGTTCTCTCCCGAGCTGGGTTAGTGCTGCACGCCGTCGCGATGAGCTGCCCGGGCAGGACGAGACGCCAGGCCACCGGCGCCGGTCGCGGCGCCAGGGTGGCAGCCGGCGGCGAGGAGAGGGAATGACGACACTGATCTGGCAACCCGATCTCGCGATCGCGGCTGCGCGGGCTGCTGGACTCGAGGTCGGCGCAGTCGACATCGAAATCCTACCGCGCCCGCACAAGCAGCCGGGCCGGCTGCCGGTGGGCAAGATGGCCGTCTATCTCTTCAGCTCGGCCTGGCAGGTGCTCAAGATCGGCAAGGCCGGACCGAACAGCCACGCCCGCTTCAGCAGCCATCACTATGCGCCCGGACGGGCGATGAGCACACTCGCCGGCAAGATCATCGCCGATCGCGAATGGCCCGGCGGCCCACGACCCGATCCCGGCTATATCGGCGAATGGATCAAGCGCAACTGCGACCGCGTCAACCTGCTGCTCGATTCCGGCCTTGGAACAGCCGCCATGACAAGCCTCGAAGAGTGGCTCATCCGGGAATTGCGGCCCCGTTACGAAGGCACGGCCTGACGAGCCACTGCTCCAAGGCCTTGCCCGCGCAATCGCATGCGTCGCCCAGGGATGGGGCCACCGCGGCGACACTGCCTAGCTGGGGAGCAGCTTGCACACGCCCCCGCGGTGGCCGCGAGAGCGGACCGGTGTTGGTCAGCCAGTCAACCCTCGGGCCACGGAACGCTCATCTCGCCGCGCGGGTTCCGAGGGAAAGAACGCGTTCATCGCGCTGGACGAAGTATTGGTGTTCCCTCTATGTTCCATCATGTCTACCCGGCCGCCAACGCGCGGCATCCACTAGGGCTCCCGCCTAGGGTTCTTGCTGCAGGTTCTGGCGCAGGCGGTCGGCTATGACTCTCGTCTCGCGGGGAAGCCGGGCTGGGCGGGCGCGTGAAATGCGTCCCGTGCGGATCCAAGCGGGTTAAAGTAAGAACTGTGGGGCCGGGGGAGCGATAGAACGCGGCAGGTGTTGAACCAAATGGGGCCGCCGCATGGGAGATGGAACTCCGTGACGGCAACGGAACTGGAAAGCAAAGCCTGGCGGCTCATTGCAACGGCGAGAGCGCCGTCAACAAGACCCGGCGCAAAGTCCTGATGCAAGAGGCATTCGACCTGCTCTCCCGCGCCAGCGCGTTGCGTCGGGTCGATGCGGACAATGACGAGATCGACCGCGGCTTCTCCATCGAAGAAGAATGCTATCGGATGCGCCTCTCCAACGGAGACGGCACCACGCTCTGGGTCTATCTGCAAGCCGAGAGCCGGGCCGATGCGATCTGGGCCGCCTATGTCCTGGGGCGCGCCTGCTCTGACTGCTTCGAGGACTTCGATCTGTGGGACGGCTTGCACCACCTGCTGAGCGCCGATACCAAGTTCACATCCTTCTTCTCCGACAGCGCGGAAGAAGTTGCCGCGGCGAGCCAGCAATTTCTTCTGGATACCGAGGAGACGCTTCTGCGCTCCGAAATCGCCGTGGCCCGCAGCCGCAAGCTCCTCGAAGCGACGGCAGCCTTGCGCGACCGGCTGACTCGCGCCGGAAACTGAGGGCGCATCCGCCCGGCTAGTAGATCGGAAACCGGTGGGTCATCGCCGATACTTTGCGGTGCGTCTCGGTCTCGAGCGCTGAGGTATCGACCGCCTTGGCAAGGGCGTCCAGAAGGTCGGCGATCCAGTCGCCGATCTGGGCGAACTCGGCCGTGCCGAAGCCGCGGGTCGTCGCCGCCGAGACGCCGAAGCGCAGGCCTGATCCGATGCTCGGATCCTCGGGGTCGAACGGCACGGGGTTCTTGTTGCAGGTGATGCCCGCGCGTTCGAGACAGGCCGAGGCGTTGTTGCCCTTGATGCCCTGGCGGCGGAGATCGACCAGCATCAGGGGCGTATCCGTGCCGCCCCCGACGAGGTCGTAGCCGCGACGGGTCAGGCTTTCCGCCAAGGCACGGGCGTTCGCCAGAACGGCGCGCGCATAGCCGGTGAATTCGGGGCGCAGCGCCTCGCCGAGACAAACCGCCTTGGCGGCAAGAGCATGCAGCAAGGGGCTGCCCTGGACTCCGGGAAAAACGCCGCCGTCGAGCTTCTTGGCGATGTCTTCGCGGTCGGTGAGGATGATGCCGCCGCGCGCGCCGCGAAGCGACTTGTAGGTCGTCGTCGTCGCCACATCGGCATAGGGAAACGGGTTCGGATGCGCACCCCCGGCAACGAGGCCGGCGAAATGGGCCATGTCGACGAGAAGGAGAGCGCCGACCGTATCCGCCGCCTGCCGCAGCCGGGGGAAGTCGATCGCGCGGGGATAGGCCGAGCCGCCGGCGATGATGAGTTTGGGCCGGTGCTCGCGGGCGAGGGCGTCGACGGCGTTGTAGTCGATCAGCCCGTCTTGCCGGCGAACGCCATACTGCACGACCGGAAAGCAGCGGCCCGTGAGGTTGTAGGGCGAGCCGTGGCTCAAATGCCCACCGGCGAAGAGCTCCATCGAAAGGACCTTGTCGCCGTCCTTCAGGAGCGCCACGAAGACCGCCGTGTTCGCCTGACTTCCCGAATGGGGCTGCACATTGGCGAAGCGACAGCCGAAGAGCCGCCCGGCGCGCTCGATGGCGATGCGTTCGATGACATCGACATTGGCGGCGCCGCCATGATAGCGCCGTCCCGGGTAGCCCTCGATCGTCTTGTTGGTCAGGATCGATCCCTGCGCCTCGAGCACCGCCCGGCTGACGATGTTCTCCGAGGCGATGAGTTCGACCACATCGCGCTGGCGATCCAGCTCGTCGGCAACCGCCGCGGCGATCTCGGGATCGGCCTCGGCAAGCGGGGCCGTGAAATATCCGCCGTGAAGCACGCTCATCAGGCGGCTGCCAGGGGCGGAGCGAGGAGGCAGTCATCGGCCAGCGGCGTCACCGGCGTCAGGTCGCGATGATGCTTGTAGTCCGGTCTCTGCGTTCTCGTATAGGCGTTGGCGACCGGGTTGAGGATGACCGAGAAGATTCGCCGTTCCCATGGCGAGAGGTTGGGCGGCGAGCCATGCACCAGGCAGTCGCCGAAGATCAGGGCCGTGCCGGCGCGCCCGGTCGCGGAGAAGAGTCCGCGGGGCGCTGCAAGCTGCGCGACGACATCCCGATCGACGACCCAGAGCGGATAGCTGGTCGTCGTCGTGTCGAGCTGGGTCGGCGTCGGGCCCGCCTTGTGCGACCCGGGAATGAAGTAGAGCGGGCCGTTGAACTCGACGACGTCGTCGAGGAAGACGTGGAGGTTGAGCGCGAGCGGTTCGGGCACGCCGTCCTCGCCGTGATGGGTCGCGAAGTCGTAGTGCCACTGCCAGACCTCGCCATCGAAGGCGGCCTTGGTATTGATCTTGACCTGCTGGACGTAGAGCCGGTCGTCGGCAAGAAGCTGCATCGCCGGCTCGACGAAGCGTGGATGGCGGACCAGCCTGGCGAAGATATCGTGACGGAGATGGAGACCCATGGCGGTTCGCACTTCGCCGCTCAGCTTCTCCCGGACATTGGCGGGGCTTTCCTCTGCGAACACCGTTTGGGCGGCGGCGCGCAGGACCGCCACCTCCCGAGGCGAGAAGAGATCGGGCAGGACGAGGAAGCCATCCTCCCGGAAGCGCGCGACCTGGGTTGGCGTCAGTCTCATGGCAGTTCCCCACCCAACAATCCAAACGCTCAGCGCTTCAAGCGCTCGCGACAATCAGCTCGTTACTAGCATGAATCCGAGGGATTGAGCCATGCCGCGTCGCGGCTGGTGCTCGATGATTCAGTAGGGCACGCGGCTGATCCGCCGCCGGTATTCCGTCCGGCTGAGCCGCCGGCCCGGCTTCTCGGCCCGCAGGCCTGCGGCGGCGGGCGAAGAGGCCGTCGCGTGCTCGTAGAACTTTGCCAGGTCGGACTTCATCTGCGACCGGGACGCATCGTCGAGATAGATCATATGGCCGGAGGGATAGTTCCGGACCGTGAGATTGCCGCGGGCCTCAGGACTCTCGAGCGGCATAGCCTCGAAATTGAGGATTGTCTGCAGAAACGGCGTGACCGCGTCGTAATACCCGTTTGCCGAGAAGACCTTGAGATAAGGGTTCAATGCCATCGCGGCGGCGAGATCTCCCGCGGTGTAGAGGCTGTCAGCCCCACCTCTCTGCGCACCCGTCGGGTCGATATGTCCGAAGTTCCAATTGAGGAAGGCCTGGTCGTTGAGATCGAGGAAGGGCGAGGTCGAGGTGAAGCGGAGGTCGTCATTGAGATAGACGTTCCACATGGCGGTGTAGACGCCGCCGACCGCCGTCATCGTCGGGTCGTTGCCGCCCGAGGCCGGATCCACCGGCCCTGCGATGCCCGTATCCTCCGCGGTGACGCGGCCGTCATAGGCACCAAGGGCGAGGCTTTCGTCCTTAAGCAGGCTCGTGAGGAACACCGTGCCATTCCCTGTGGAGACGTCGAGCCTCCAGTATTTCAGCACGACGGGCGGTATGCCGGTGAACTGGCTCAGCCTCTCGAGGGTGCCGGCATCGACCTTGGGGAAGGCGGCCAGGGCGGCGGCATAGGGACCGCGAGCGAATGTCTCGACGGCGCTCATGAAGCTCGGCAAGTCGGCGGGCGGCGGCGAGGCCGTCACCTTCTTGTGGAACCAGGCATCGGCGGCCAGCGTCGGGAGCAGGCCGACCGCGTTGCGCGTCTGCGAATAGTCCAGGATCGAGGATTGCAGGACGACCCCGTTCAAATCCACGCCGTCCTCGTGCAGAAGCCAGGTCAGAACCGAGGTGCGCGGCGTTCCATAGGACTCGCCGAACAGGAACTTCAGCGCGTTCCAGCGATCGTAAACGGTGAGATATCGCTTCACGAACTGCTTGATCGACCGGGCATCCTCGTCCACGCCCCAGAAGTCCCTGTTCTTGCCGGGCGCGATCGCCGCCGAGTAGCCGGTACCGACAGGATCGATGAACACCAGATCGCTCAGAGCGAGCAGGCTGTCCGGATTGTCGACCATGGCGTAGGGCGCCGGCGGCGTGAAGTAGGGCATGCTCGTCCTGATCCGCCGTGGCCCGAAGGACCCAAGCAGCAGGAAGACGGCCGAGGAACCCGGCCCGCCATTGTAGAAGAACGTGACCGGGCGCGTGGTCGGCTGGGCGGGGGCGACCGTAAATGCGATGTAGAAGATCTTGGCGGCGGGCTGAGCCGTGTATTGGTCGGCCGTGACGAGGTGACCGGCTCTGGCCGTATAGGCGATCCGCCGCCCATCGATGGTCGCTCTGTGGTGCGTGACCGCCGCGCGCTCGCTGGTATCGGTGACCGAATCGTCTTTTCCGGAGCCGTAGGGAATCGTGTCCAGGAACGGCTCATCCGGCGGCATCTGCTGCGAGGAGGGTTTCCTACCCATCGTCGATCTCCGCGCTTTTTCGTCATGCATATATTGAGAGGGCGCCCGCCGGCCTCAAGCCTTAAGAGAGAGGATTTCTTTTGTGGACGGTTAGTTAAGCCCATCGCAACCCTCTCGGGATCGTTATTAGACGCTGCCGGGTCCGCCAACATCGGTTCCATGATACAATCAGTTGTCTGATATCCGGTAAGGGGACCGGCGAGCGCGCCACCGCCTGCGCAGGGCACAACGCAAGCGCGCAAAGCCAAGATTGGGGCCGCGATGGCGAGCGACATCTTCCAAAATACCACCGGCGGCGTCTGGAGCCTGGCGACCAACTGGTCCGCCGGCCTCCCCGACAACAACTCACAGGTAACCTTCGCCGACGGCACCTACACCTCGACGGTGGACAGCACCGGTACGGCGTGGACGATCCAGTCGCTCAACGTCAATTTTTCCGGCGTCACTCTTGATGTCTTTTCCGATCTGACGGCCCAGACGCTGGAGGGCAATACCGGCGCGATCGATGTCGAGGGTGGCGCCACCCTGACATTGGTGTCGATGAACAGCAGTTCCGGCACGATCACAGTGAGCGACAACGGCACGCTGGTCGTCCAGAACCTCAACAACAATAACGGCAACATCACAGCGGCGACGCAGGGTCTGGTCGACCTGCTCGGCAATGGCGCGGGGAACTTCACCGTTACCGCCGGCATCCTGGAGATCGGCGGCAATTACAATGGCACCGGCACTATCACGATGCAGGGTGGCACGCTGTGGCTCGCCGGCCAGCTCGGAAATTCAGCCTACGCCCTCGGCGGCGACGACAAGATATTCCTCGATTCACCGCAATTCACCACGACCAATTCCTTCACCGGCGTAAATGCAGGGGACCTCCTGGGCATCAAAGGGGTTACGATCACCTCCGCGAGTTACTCGGGGACCACGCTGACGCTAAACACCTCCGGCGGCACCTACACCTTCACCAACATCAACCTGGCGCCAGACGCGGTGCCGGGCGCGGTTTTCGGGACCACCAACTTCGAAGGCAACAGCTACGGTTACATCCAGCTGGCCTGCTACTGCCGCGGCACATTGATCCAGACACCCGATGGCGAGGTGCCGGTCGAGGCCCTCGCGATCGGGGACGAGGTGGTGACCGCGTCCGGCGAGGCGAAGCCGGTCAAGTGGATCGGGCAGCGCAGCTATACCGGCTGGCTGGCGGCCGGTAACCCGAAGGCAATGCCGGTGCATTTCAAGCCAGGGTCGCTGGCGGACGGCGTGCCGCGCCGGGATTTACGGGTCTCGCCGGAGCATGCGATCTATATCGATGGATCTCTAGTGCCGGCTGCGCTGCTGGCCAACGGCGTTTCGATCGTCAAGATGGAGGGCGTCGAGGAGGTCCACTATTTCCACATCGAGCTGGACGCGCACGATGTGATCGTGGCCGAGGGCGCGCTGGCGGAGACCTACATCGACGACGATAACCGCGGCATGTTCCACAATGTGGCGGAGTTCGGCAGGCTTTACCCCGACGCCAAGGTCGAGCGTCCGGTGCGGTACTGCGCGCCGCGGTTGGAGGACGGGTTCGGGCTCGAGGCACTGCGCCGTGCCTTATCGTGGCGGGCCCAGCGGCTGCGCCAGGACGGGACGCTCGGGCCCGCGACCTTGCAGGGTTCTCTCGATCCGCCGGTCGAGCAATCCCCAGAGGCGCGCCAGGCCGTCGCATAGACGGAGCGGCCAAGCAACCACAGTTGAGCGGCGCTGTCGCGCGGGCTTCAGAGCATCGTGCAATTTCGTGCACCATGTTCTAGCGCGTACTCCTCAACTTCATGCTTCGGACATCGCCCGGCAACTCGCTGAAGGGCCTCTCCACCGGCGCATGTTTCAATCCGGGCAAAAGGCGCTATTCTCGCTTTTCCGCGGCCACCGGCTCGGGCCGCACGCAGAGCAAATCGACCGACGGCCCGTTCATGACCCCCCGACTCAAGACGCCCGAAACCCTGCGCAGCGCCCGCTGGTTCGCCCCAGACGATCTGCGCGCCTTCGGCCACCGCTCGCGCCTGCGCCAGATGGGCTATGGGCCGGAGGATTGGGCGGGGCGGCCGGTCGTCGCCATCCTCAATACCTGGTCCGACATCAACCCCTGCCACGCCCATTTCAAGCATCGGGTCGAGGATATCAAGCGCGGGATCGTCCAGGCTGGAGGCTTCCCAGTTGAGTTGCCCGCGCTCTCCCTGGCCGAGCCCTTTGTGAAGCCCACCACCATGCTCTATCGCAACATGCTGGCGATGGATGTGGAGGAGCTGCTGCGCTGCCACCCCGTGGACGGGGCCGTGCTCATGGGCGGCTGCGACAAGACCACGCCGGGCCTCCTCATGGGGGCGACCAGCGCCCGCCTCCCGGCGATCTATGTGCCCGCAGGGCCGATGCTGCGGGGTAATTGGCAGGGCAAGGTGCTAGGCTCGGGCTCGGACAGCTGGAAGTTCTGGGACGAGCGGCGTGCCGGCAACATCACGGATCAGGACTGGGCCAATATCGAGGCTGGCATCGCCCGGAGCGAAGGTCATTGCATGACCATGGGCACGGCCAGCACCATGACGGCCATCGCCGAAGCGATCGGCATGACCCTTCCGGGGGCGTCCTCGATCCCGGCGGCCGATGCCAATCATCCGCGCATCTCGGCCGCCGCCGGCCGGCGGATCGTGGAGATGATCTGGGAGGATCTGACGCCGGAGCGGATCCAGACCCGCAAAGCCTTCGAGAATGCCATCCGGGTCGCCATGGCCATGGGCTGCTCGACCAATGCCATCATCCATGTCATCGCCCAGGCGCGGCGCGCCGGCTGCGATATCGGCCTTGCCGATTTCGAGGCGGCCAGCCGGATCGTGCCGGTGATCGCCAATGTCAGGCCCAGCGGCGAGCGCTACCTGATGGAAGATTTCTACTATGCCGGGGGCCTGCGCGGCCTGATGAGCCGGATCGCGGACCGCCTGCATCTCGACGCTCTGACGGTGACCGGCCAGAGCCTGGGCGAGAACCTGGCCGGCGCCTCGGTCTATGACGATGACGTCATCCGCAGCCTCGACAATCCCGTCTACGCGGAAGGGGCGCTGGCGGTGCTGAAGGGCAATCTGGCGCCTGATGGCTGCGTCATCAAGCCCAGCGCCTGCGAGAAGCGGCTGCTGAAGCATGCCGGTCCGGCGCTGGTGTTCGACGACTATCCCGCGATGAAGGCCGCCATCGAGGACGAGTCGCTCGATGTGACGCCGGACCATGTGATCGTCCTGCGCAATGCGGGCCCGCAAGGCGGGCCGGGCATGCCGGAATGGGGGATGCTGCCTATCCCGAAGAAGCTGGTGAAGCAGGGTGTGCGCGACATGCTTCGTTTGTCGGATGCGCGCATGAGCGGCACGAGCTATGGGGCCTGCATCCTGCATGTCGCGCCCGAGGCCTATATCGGTGGGCCGCTGGCGCTGGCGCGCACGGGCGACATCATCGCCGTCGACGTCGCGGCCCGGTCCATCGATCTGCAGATCGGCGAGGAGGAGATGGCGCGCCGGCAGGCGGCCTGGCAGCCGTCGCCACCGCGCTTCGCGCGCGGCTATGGTTGGATGTTCTCGCGCCATATCCGACAGGCCAATGAGGGCTGCGACTTCGATTTCCTGGAGACCGGATTCGGCGCGCCCGCGGGCGAGCCCGCAATTTACTGAGAAGGGGATCATGACCAAGCTCAGCGACGAGACGCGGCAGAAGCTGAAGACCGTCAGCACCGCGACCCTGACGACCGCGCTCTTCAAGCGGGGTCTGCGCAACCAGTTCCTGCAGGAGGTCCACGCCATCAACCCCTCGGCCGGGCCGATGGTGGGTGAGGCCTTCACGCTGCGCTACATCCCCTCGCGGGAGGATCTGAACACGGTGGCCGTGTTCCAGAATCCCGCCCATCCGCAACGCCGCGCCGTCGAGGAGTGTCCGGCGGGATCGGTGCTGATCATCGACAGCCGCAAGGATGCGCGCGCCGCCTCGGCTGGCTCCATCCTGGTGACCCGGCTGATGAAGCGCGGGGTGGCGGGGGTCGTCACCGATGGCGGCTTCCGCGACACGCCTGAGATTGCCAAGCTCGCCATCCCCGCGTTTCATCAGCGTCCCTCGGCCCCCACCAACATCACCCGCCACCAGGCGATCGATCTCAATGTTCCGATCGGCTGCGGCGATGTGCCGGTCTTTCCGGGCGACGTGATCGTCGGGGATGGAGAAGGGGTGGTGGTGATCCCGGCGCATCTCGCCGCCGAGATCGCCGATGAAGCCGTCGAGATGACCGCCTTCGAGGATTTCGTCACCGAGGAGGTCCAGAAAGGCCGTTCGATCTTCGGCCTCTACCCCGCAACGGAGGAAAAGACCAAAGCCGATTTCGCTGCCTGGCAGAAGTCCAAGAGGCGTTGAGGCGAGGCGATCCTTGACCGGCGGCGAAAGAGTACCGATCTAGCGGCCATGTCCGAGGAGGACGATGATCAGGAGGACCGGGCCCGCCAGAGGCGAAGCCTGGTCGGATTGGCGGTCGCCGCCTTGCTCGTGGTGGCGGGCATATATCTCGTCATGCGGCTTCATAAGGCGAACGAGATCGAACTCTGCCTCGAAGCTGGCCACCACAATTGCGACGCCCTGGTGAATTCGCCCTAGAACCCCCCAGGCGGAAGCTTACTTCCCGGCGCCGCCGCGCCGATCGGCGTGGCTGTGATAGGCCAGCGTTAGCGCGAACGCCACGAAGGCGATGATCACCAGCCCGAGATAGAGGCTTTCTCCGAAGGTCATGAGCTTCTCCTGTTGCTTCCGGCCATGGTTTCTCCAGCCATGGGCCTTCGTCGCAGGGAAGCGACAGGCGCTCATTGATGCAGATCAATGAGAGGCGAAGAGCGCCATCTCCGCCGGAACTATCTCTATGGATTGCCGAGCGCGCTCGTCGGCGCAGGCGTCCAACCCGGCGGCTTGATCAGCAGATCCCAGCGGTCACGCCAGTTGTGCGCCTTGCACAGATCCCGGATGAGCTTCACGAAGCCGCCATAGGCCACCCAGAGGGGGTTGAGAGAATACTCCTGGGCGACCAAGCCGTAGCTGATCTCGATCTTCGGATCCTCGGGCTGGTAGGTTCCGAAGATGCGGTCGAAGATCATGAGGGTGCCACCGAAGTTCTTGTCGAGATATTCCGGGTTCCTGCCGTGATGGACGCGATGGGCGGAGGGGGTGTTGAGAATGCCTTCGATCGGACCCAGCCGGGGGATCAGTGTCGTATGCAGCCAGAACTGATAGGCCAGATTCAGGGCAAGAACGCCGAAGACCGCCAGCGGTGGGAAGCCGATCCAGACGAGCGGCATGTAGAAGACCCAGTTGAGCGACAGGACCAGCGTGCAGGGCAGGCGATAGGCCGAGGCCAGGACCAGCTCGTTGGGCGAGTGATGCACCCGGTGGCTCGCCCACATGTATTCGATGCGATGAGCCGCCCGGTGATACCAGTAGAAGAAGAAATCCTGGCTGAGGGCCAGCAGTGCCCAGGCCCACCATTTGTTCATCGGCATGGTGTAGATGCGCCAATGCCAGACGGCTCCGGCGATGAGGCCGACGACAACAACCCGATTGACGAAGCCCGCAGCGCCGTGGCCGATGGCGACAGCGAGCGAGATCCCGCCCTCGGCCCAGGGATAGAGCTTTCCGCGCCGGCTCTTGTAGAGGGAGGCCTCTAGCAGGATCGCCGCGAGGAAGCCGACATAGATCACCCCGCCGATGGTCGGATAGAGAAACAGCTCCATGACACTCGTCCCTGACGCTTCTGCCGCCCCAACCAACCGGGGAAGCTTAGGTCAAGCAGCGGGCACCGCCAAGCATGGCGCGGGCTCAGGCGAGCTTCAGTTTCGCCGTGGCGCAGAGCTTCTTCAGATGCGCGCAGCCCAGGCTCGCATAGGTGAGGGGATGGGCGATGCGCGGGTCCTGCTCCGCCTCCTGCACCAGCCAGCCGCTATATCGCGCAGCGGCCAGGATCTTGAACAGCCCCGGATAGTCCACCATCCCATCGCCCGGCGCGGTGAAGAGGCCTTCCAGAACCGCCTGGGAGAAGCTCACATCGCGGCCCTGGCAGGCGGCCAGCGCATAACGCCGGATATCCTTGCAATGGACATGGACGATGCGATCCGCATGGCGCTTGGCGACCGCCAGCGGATCGCCGCCGGCAAAGGTCATATGGCCGGTATCGAGCAGCAGGCCGACGGCGGGGCCGGTATTCTCCATCAGTCGGTCGACCTCCTCGGCGGTCTGGATCACGGTGCCCATGTGATGATGCACCGCCATGCGCACGCCCTTGGCCTGCAGGTGATCGGCCACGGCGGTGAAGCGCCGGCCGAGGCGCTTCCACTCCGCTGCCGATTCGATCTTCGGGCGGGCAGAGGCGGGCGCGCCGACATTGTTGATGATCTCCTTCGTGGTCTCGGCGAAGACCATCACTGGCGAGCCGAGGCCGGCGAGAAGGGCGAGATGCTCGCGCATGGCCGCAATCTCCGCCTTGGCGTCGCGGGTGAGGAGTTCGGCGCTGTACCAGCCCGAGACGAGCTGGAGGTCGTGGGCTTCCAGCAGGGGGCCGAGCTGCGCGGCCTGGCGCGGGAACTTCCGGCCGAGCTCGACGCCGCTGAAGCCTGCCTGCTTCACCTCGGCGAGGCAGCGTTCCAGGGTGATGAAATCCCCCAGCCAATGCATGCAGTCGTTGGTCCAGCCAATGGGGTTGATCCCGAGCTTTACGGTCATGGGAGATCCTTTGGTATCGAGGTTAGCTTTTGTCGCGCCGGGCCGCGGCCTCGGCATAGGCGGCCCGCGCCTGGCGGACCTCGCCGCGCGCGGCGACTTCGGCCACGGGGACATCCCACCAGGCGCCGCCCTCGCGGGTGGTCACGGCGGGATCGGTCTCGATGACGACGACATGGCAGCGGGGTGAGCGGCGAGCGCGATCGAGAGCGGCTTCCAGCTCGGCAATGCTGCCGACCTTCTCTGCCTCAGCACCCAGGCTTCGTGCATGGAGCGCGAAATCGATGTCCTGGGCTGCGGCGTTCGGCACATCGGCCAGGAGGTTATTGAACGGCTGGTCGCCGACATGTTGCTGCAGCCGGTTGATACAGCCGAAGCCGCGGTTGTCGAGCAGCACGATGTCGAGCTTGAGGCCCATCATCACGGCGGTGGCGAGCTCGGAATTCATCATCAGATAGCTGCCATCGCCGACGAGCGCGATGACCCGCCGGTCGGGTCGGGCGAGCTTGACCCCGAGCCCGCCGGCGATCTCGTAGCCCATGCAGGAATAGCCATATTCCAGGTGGTAGCCCTTGGGATCGGTGGTGCGCCACAGCTTGTGCAGCTCCCCCGGAAGCCCGCCCGCCGCGGCGACCATGATGTCGGCGGGCCCCGCCTTGCGGTTCACCGCGCCCAGGACCTGGGCATCGGAAGGGAGCGCGTTGCCGCTGGGCGGCGCCGTGACGCGATCGACAACCTGCTGCCAGTCGGTACGCAGCTTCTTTGCGCGCTCGGTCCAGGCAGCCGGTGCCTTCCAGTCGCCCAGCCCGCGATCCAGCGCCTCGAGCCCGGCGCGGGCATCGGCGATCAGGGAGAGCGCGCCATGCTTATGGGCATCGAACCCGGCAGTATTGAGCTGGATCAGCTTAGCCCTGCTCGACCAGAGGGCGCGCGATCCGGTGGTGAAATCCTGCAGTCGCGAGCCGACGGCCAGCAGCAGATCCGCCTCGCGCGCCATGGCATTCGCGGCAGCCGTCCCGGTCACGCCGATCGAGCCGAGATTGAGCGGATGGGTCCAGGCAAGGGCGCCCTTGCCGGCCTGGGTCTCCGCCACGGGCAGGCCATGGCGCTCGGCGAAAGCCCCGAGCTCGGCGGCGGCCTCGCTGTAATGGACCCCGCCGCCGCAGAGGAGAAGCGGTGCCTTGGCTGCCTTCAGCCGCTCCAGCGCCTCGGCCAACTCCGTCGCATCGGGTGCCGGGCGGCGCGGCCTGTGAAGCCGCGATGCGAAGAAGCTCTCGGGAAAATCCGCCGCCTCGGTCTGGACGTCCTGAGGAAGGGCCAGCACAACGGGGCCGCAATCGGCAGGATCGGTCAGCACCTGTAGCGCCTGGGGCAGGCTGGTCAGGAGCTGCTCCGGACGGGTGATCCGGTCCCAGTAGCGGGCAACCGGCCGGAAGCAATCATTGGCGGAGAGGGTCGGGTCGGCGAAGTTCTCGATCTGCTGCAGGACGGGATCGGGCCGGCGGCCGGCAAAGACATCGCCCGGCAGCAGCAGGAGCGGCAGGCGGTTGACATGGGCGACTGCGGCGGCCGTCACCATATTGGTGGCGCCGGGGCCGATCGAGCTGGTGCAGGCCATCATCCGCCGGCGGTTGCTGGCCTTGGCGAAGGCGATGGCGGCCAGCGCCATGCCCTGCTCGTTATGAGCGCGATAGGTCGGAAGGCGGTTGCCCATCTCCGCCAGGGCCTGGCCGATGCCCGCCACATTGCCATGGCCGAAAATGGCGAAGACTCCGGCGAAGAGCGGCTGCTCTTGGCCCTCGATTTCCGTCGACTGCGCGGCCAGGTAACGCAGCAAGGCCTGGGCCATGGTCATTCGTGGCATGGTGTCATCCGATCCGTTGCAGCGCCTCGGCGCCGGCGCGCGCACCCGCGGCCTTGCGCGCCTTGCGCCAGATCTCGATCAGCCGGCCATAGGCGCTGGCCATGGCCTTGACGGCGGCCTCATCGTCGATGCGGCCGGCGAGCCATTCTTCCGCCGGCTCGCCGAAAATGCTGCGGCCGATGGCGAAGCCCTTGCAGATCGGTGCACGGGCCGCCGCGGCGAAGGCGACCTCCAGCTCGGCGAGCGGCGCCTCGAAACCCAGCAGCAGCACGCCGCGGCAGAAGGGATCGGAATTCGAAATGGCCTCGCCGATCAGCTGCCAGTCGGCCGCGCTATCCGGCGCGGCCAGCTTCCACCAGTCGGGCTCCAGGCCGAGAGCATAGACACGGCGGATCATCTCCACCGTGGCCGGGCCGTCGCCCGGCCGCTTGGCATTGGCGATCAGCTCGAGCAGCAGTTCGTGCCCCGTCTCGTGGCAGGCTTCGCCCAGGATGCGGAGCTGGCGGGCCTGGACCTCGGCGATTTCGGGCGGATCCTGCGGCTGCCAATGGATCAGGCATTTCACCACCTGGGTGACGGGCCATTCCCTGAGCGTGAGCCCGACATCCGGCCCGCCGACGAAGGCGAGCGGGGTCACACCCGCCTGCTCGATGGGCCGCGCCACCCACTGCGTGCCGGCGGCAAGCTCGAGGACCTCGCGGCCATAGATCTCGTCGGTGATGATGCCGAAGGCGGGATCGGCGCCGGCGACCTGCTGCGCGGCGCGGTAGATCAGCTTCTTGAACGCGGCGATGCGCGCCGGTAGCTGGCCGTGGCGTTTGGCCAGCCGCGCGAACTGAGGCCGGTGGTCGAAGGCGAGCGCGCAGATCTCCGGCCAGTCGCCGCGGCGGTTGGTCGCCCAATGAATATGCTCGAGTTTGGCATCGAGGCGCAGCGCCCGCTCGGGGCTGCCATGGTCGAGGAAATGGCGAAGCTCGGTCCAGCTCGGCGAGGCCGGCGCGCAGCCATGGCGCGATACGACGAGGGCGCCGCAGGCATTGGCGAAGCGGCAGGACTCGGCCACGCTCTCACCCCTGAGATAGCCGCGGAGAAAGCCGCTCATGAAGCCGTCGCCGGCTCCGAGCACATTGTAGACCTCGACTGGAAAGCCCGGCGCGTCCACGCCTTCATCGATCGCCCCGGGATAGGCGGTGCAGCCCGCGGCCCCACGTTTCACCACGATGAGGGCGGCACTCGTCTGGCGCAGCCGGTGAAGCGCCTCGGTCGTATCGGTGCTGCCGCCGGCGATATGGATCTCCTCCTCGGTGCCGACGATGACGTCGCAATCGGCGAGGATCGATTGCAAGGTTGCTGTCACCTCGGCGCTGCTGACGAAGCGATTCTCGCCCAGGCCCAGTCCCGTCAGGCCCCAGAGCACCGGGCGATAGTCGATGTCGAGGATGGCCTTGCGTCCCAGCCGGCGGGCGAGTGCAATCGCCCTGCGGCTCGCCGCCGCTACCGAGGGCCGGCTGAAATGCGTCCCCGTGACGACGACCGCGCGCGCCGAGGCGATGAAGCCCTCCTCGACATCGCCCTCCGCCAGCGCCATGTCGGCGCAGTTGTCGCGATAGAAGATCAACGGAAACGTGTCGGAATCCCGGATGCCCAGGATGACCAGCGCCGTCAGGCGCTGGGGGTCGGTCTTGAGCCCCGTGGTGTCGACGCCTTCGCGCTGAAGCTGCTCGCGCACGAAGCGGCCCATATGCTCATCGCCCACGCGGCTGAGAAGGGCGGTTCGAAGCCCGAGGCGCGCCCCGCCGATGGCGATGTTCGCCGGGCAGCCGCCGACATATTTGGCGAAGCTCGCCATATCCTCCAGCCGACCGCCGACCTGCTGGCCGTAGAGATCGACGGAGACGCGGCCGATGGTGACGACGTCGAGGCGCGGCTCGGCCATGCGCTAGCCGATATCCTTTGGCCGCCAGAACACCGCCTTGGGATCCTGGGTCCAGCGATGCTCGGCGGTGAATTCCGGCACCGTGTAGGGGTTGTCCGGCAGATGACGGATGACCCAGCTGTAATACATGCCGTAGCCCGGGGCGGCGCATTGCGCATGGTCCAGGCCCGCGGGAATCCGGACCGTGTCGAAGGGGCGGATCTTCATCACCTCATCGCCCAGCTCGGCATGGCCGTAGCCCTCGGGCCGGGTGAAGCGGTAGTGATAGATCTCCGGTTGCGCATGGTGATGCGGCGGATAGCTGGACCACCGGCCGGGAAATGTTATGACCTCCCCCAGGACCAGCTCGGCCGCGGGATCGGCATTGCGGCGATCGAAGATCGTGCGCACGAAGCGGTAGCAGGCGTCGTCGACCTGACCCTTGCCGCGATGCTCGTTGGGCACGTCCTCGGGCCCGTAGAAGCGGCTGGCGAAGGGCGCGCGATTGGCGCTGCCATAGACCGTAAGCTCGCTATCCTCCGCGGCGGTGATCCGCACGCGCTCGCCGGCCGCCACATGCAGAGCGCTCGAAGATTCGTCGAAGAGGGAGCGGCGCTCAAAGCTGCGGCTGGCATTGCCGGCGGTTGCTTCGATGCGGCCCTCCATCAGGATCCAGGCGCATTCATGCGCGGCATCGACGCTGACTGTCTCGCCGCCGCGCATACGGAGCACGCCGAAGGAGATCCGGGTCGGATCGTCCTTGTCGTCGAAGCGGGTGATCTGCGTGAAGCCCTGGGGAAAGCCGGACCGGTGGCCGGTCAGATGGCACTGCATGGCGTCTCCTTCTCGGGCGGCGGTGGGCCTCGGCCGGCCACGGCTCCCGCGTTCCATGGTCGCCACAACATAGAATATTCGTTTCGTTTTGACAATGCCCGCGCGAGCCCGCGCGAGGCCTTTGCGGACAACTGCCGGTCGTCTATTCCGCGTCTATTCCGCGGCGGCGCGCCCGCGCCGGCGCTTGGCCCTGGTCTCGAGTTGGCGGCCGAGCCCGACCACGAGGGAGACGGCCAGGCAGAGCGGGGCGGCAAGCGATCGGATGCCCTGGATCTGGCCGTCCTCGATCTCGAAGCAGACATCGACCTGAAGGGCGAGCGGGCTCAGCGCCGGATCGGTTATGGCGATGATCTTGGCGCCGCCCTCGCGGGCGGTCGAGACGATGGAGAGTGTCTCCGGCGCATAGGGTGGGAAGCTGGCGGCGATCACCGCATCCGCCTTGCCCAGGAGCTGAACCTGCTCGCCCTGCATGGCACCGAGTCCGTCGATGAGCAGCGCCTCGCGCCCGAGATGGCTGAGGGCATAGAAGAGATATGCGGCTATGGGAAAGGACCGGCGCTGGGCGACGAGGCCAATGAGCCGGGCCGAGGCCAGGATCTCGATCGCCCGGGCGAGGTCCTGCGGCCGCGCCTCGTGGCCGAGGCGCTGGAGCGCCGCCACATCGGCTTCGACGAATTGGCTGAGGACGCCGCTGGGCGAGCCGAGATCGGGCGGGCGGCTGGTGCCGGACTCGCGAATGCGCTGGCTGTAGGTCGAGGCTCGGTCGATCAGCCGCGAGCGAAAGACTCGCTGCATGTCAGTGAAGCCGTCATAGCCGAAATGCTTGGCGAAGCGGATCAGGCTCGAGGGCGGCACATTGGCCTTGGCCGCGATCGCGGCGACAGTCTCCAGCGCCGTGTGATCCGGTTCGGCGATGGCATATTCGGCGATCTGGCGCAGGCGGCGGCTGAGCTTGGCGTGCTGGGCCGAGATCTCCTGCTTCAGCTCCTCGAAGGTCTGCTTCGGTTGCATGCGGTTCCCGATGCTCAACCCGGATCATCGGGCGAAACAAATATTCTGGCAAGTGGAACGAATGGTTCACGCGCGCCGAAGAACGTCTCCTTGGAAGTGATGAGCGATGCTAGTGTCTCGCCATCGAGGCGGCACCCCGGGATGGGGCGGCATGATCTTACGGTTCGATCACATGACCATCGTGGTCAAGGATGTCGCGGAGGCAAAGCGCTTCTTCGGCCTGCTCGGCTTCAAGGAGGCCGTCTCGGTCGTCATCAGCGGCGAGACCTTCGCCAAGTATATGGGCGTTCCAGGCATCGAGGCGGAGCACGTGACGCTGGTGGCCGAAGGTGTCACGCCGCGGACGGAGATCCAGCTTTTGCACTACCTGAAGCCCGAAGCGAAGGAGGACCCTCAGATCCCGGATCTCAGCAAGATCGGCTTCAACCACATCTGCTTTGCCGTCGAAGATCTCGATGCGGTGTTGGCCCGGATGACGGCGAACGGCTTCTCTGCCCGCAACGAGGTTCTCGACTTCCACCACAGAAAACTGGTGTTTCTTGCCGGGCCGGAAGGGGTGACGGTCGAGCTCTCCCAGTGGTACTGACCTAGGTCAGGTGACCATTTTCGAGCTCGGCGGCAGATCGAGCATGCGCAGGTGGTAGCCCTTCTTGCAGAAGGCCGAACCGTCGAGCTGCCACTGCACCGGGATGCCGGGGTCGAAGGTGCTCGAATCGGAGGCGCAATCGCATTTGTGCATCTCGCAGGCGAGGGAAAGGTCCTGCTGGGTCATCGAGTTGTCCCCGGCACAAGCCGAGAGGGCGAGCAGGCCACCGAGGAGGGCGAACTGCAGGGCGATCCAGCCGGCCACCCGGCCCACGGGCCGGTGGCGCCGCGATGCTTCCTCTTCCCGACAGTCGCTCATCTGTTCGCCTCAGGCAAATGTTCCTCCAGATTGCTAGGGGAGAAGGCGATCCTCCCGCAAGCGATAGTTTTGCCTGCACCCTATTATGGCGCTGGCCGGCTGCCCCAGCCGTGAGTCACACTGAGACCCGCGAAAGGCTCTCGAGGCTCCCTCCTTGGCGCTGATCCTTCTCATCGATGATGACGCATTCTATCGCGGTGTGCTGCGCCAGATCCTCGAAGACGGCGGGCACCAGATCCTCGAGGCGGTGAACGGCCCGGAGGGCCTCGAGCGCTTCCGCAGCCAGCGGCCGGATCTGGTCGTCACGGATATGCGCATGCCCGGCGTCGATGGCGGCGAGGTCATCCGCAAGCTCCGTGGAATGAGCCGCAGCCTACGGATCGTCGCGGTCTCGGGTGCCGCTCCCATCCATGGGCCCGATCCATCGGCCGCAGAGATTGGCGCCGATGCGATTCTGAGCAAGCTCAGTCCCCTGGAGGAAATCCTGTCGGCGATCGAACGGATCCTGGTAACGCCTACCCGCTGACACCGCGTTTCTCTACCATTTCGAGTGGCTCCGGGACGGCCATCGGCTAAGATCGCCCCGCGCCCGGGGAGGGCGTGTTGGCAAGATCGAGGGTTGCATGGTCAAGAGGTGGATCGGGGCTGCGTTCCTGACTGTCGCGGCGATGGGAGTCTGGGGCGTTGAGGCGGGGGCGGGAGATCCCAATCTCGAGCGGGGCAAATATCTGGTTGCCGTCATCTCCTGCACGGACTGCCACACCAACGGCTCGCTGATTGGCAAGCCGGATATGGCGCATTTCCTCGGCGGCTCGGATATCGGTTTCGCGATTCCCGGGCTCGGATATTTCTATGGGCCGAACCTCACGCCCGATCCCGATACGGGGCTTGGCGGCTGGACGCGGGAGCAGATCGTTATGGCGATTACCCGTGGCGAACGCCCTGACGGGCGGATCCTCGCCCCGATCATGCCTTGGCATTCCTTCGCGAAGCTGACGCCCGAGGATGCCGATGCCATGGCGGCCTATCTCCAGAGCCTGCCGCCGGTAAAGCATAAGGTGCCCGGTCCCTTCGGGGCGGAAGAGAAGCCGACCGCGCCCTATATGACGGTGACGATGCCCGCGCCCTGACGGCCCGCGCTATCGCCGCCGGCGGGGCCGGCGCAGCAGATAGACCCCGGCGGCGGTGATGACGAGGATCCCGCCCAAGGTCGCGGCGTTCGGGATCTCGCCCCAGATCGCAAGGCCGCAGAAGGTCGCCCAGGGAATGGCGCTGTATTCGAAGGGCGCCACCTCATTGACCGGCGCGATGCGATAGGCCTGGGTCTGCAGCCAGCCGGCCGCGGCGGCGATGAAGCCGGTCGACGCGATGAGCGCGAGGTCGGCGGGCGCGGGAAAGACCCAGGCCCGCAGCAGGAATTGCAGGCTGGGATCGGCTGAAGCGGCGAATTGGCCATGGCCCGCGACCAGGCCCATGGTCCCGGCGACGGCGAGATAGACCACGTTCTGGATGAAGGTCATGATCGAGGCTCGCTCCCCCGTGCCGAGCCAGCGCGTCATGAGCTGGGCAAGGGCATAGCAGAGAGCGGCGCCGAGGGAGAGCAGGGCAGCAGGCTGGATCGCGGCACCGCTCGGGCGGCTCACGATCAGCACGCCGCCGAATCCCACCAGGATCGTGAGCCAGCGCACGAGGCCCGCGCGCTCGCCCAGCATCGGGCCGGCAAGCGCCACGATGAAGAGCGGGCTGGAGAAGAAGAGTGCCACGGCCGTCGCCAGCGGCAACGCGGCGAGCGACAGGTAGTAGCAGGTGTAGCTGCCCACCATCATGAGGCCCCGCAGCATGACCGCGGGCGACCAGCGAGCGCCGAGCTGCGAGAGCCCGCCATCCAGATGGATCAGGACCAGGATCGGAATGAAGGCGACGAAGCAGCGGATCGTGAGCGCTTCGGCCAGCGGATAGCGCCCGCTCACCAGCTTGATGATCACATCCTGGAAGGTGAAGATTAGCGCGGCGGCAGAGACGAAGAATATGCCCTTCAGCCGTTCATTGGGGCGGCTTTCGCCGAGATGGCCCCGATCGGCCGCGTCAGCCCGCGCCATAACGCACTTCCCCCCGAACTCGAGGGGCCGATCCTGGACTGCCCGGCAAAGCCTGCCAAGCCCGCGGTTTGCACGGCAGCCTTGCGGATCAGGCCCTGAGGCGTGCGTCCCAGGTCGCTTGTCGGAGGAAGGTCGTGACCGCCTTGGAATCGCCGATGGAGCGGATCTTCTCCTGGGAGATCACATCGCCGATGGAGACGTCGATGCGCGCGCCGATCTTGTTGCTGACCTCGTGGAACAGCAGCGAGAGTTTCAGGGTCTGATGAAGCTTGGCGGCGACCTGATACATGCGGCTGTTCTGGCCGTTGAAGAAGACCGGCAGGACGTCGGCCCCGCTGCGCAGGATCAGCTTGGCGGCCAGCGGCCCCCAATCCAGCTCTTGCGCCGGCCCATGGAAGGTCCTGGACTTGGCGACCGCGCCGGCGGGAAAGACGATGAGAACGCCGCCGCGCCTCAGCAGCTTCAGCGCCTGCGCCCGGGAGCGGATATTGGTTTCGAGCGCCTCGCGCGTCCCGGTGAAATCGACCGGTAGAACATGGGGCCTTACCTCCGGCGCACGGTAGAGGATGCTGTGAGTCATGATCATGTAGTCCGACCGGATGCGCGACACCATCCAGCAGAGGATCATGCCATCGACGACGCCGAAGGGATGATTCGCGATGAGTGCGAGCGGCCCCTGCGCCGGCAGGATCCGGGCCGGATCGCGACTGAGGCGCACATCGAGCCTGAGGGCCGTGATGGCATCCTGCCAGAAGAGCTCCGGCGGCCGCTGCAGCAGCCGATACTGTTCGTAGAGGCGCCGAATCAGGGGCTGACCGGTCACCTTCTCGACCGCCCGGATGAGTCGCTGAGCGAACGGCCCGACCTCGTCCGAGGCATAACTGAAATCCGGCATGGGCAGAAGAGCCGGATGAATCGACTCCTCCAATGGCACAACGCGCGAGTCGCTTTGCATCCCTCCTGCATACGACATCGTTGTTGCAGGCATATGTCATCTACCCGGTCGATTTTCTTGCCGTCCTGCGGCCGGAACCGAGGCTGCTGGCGGTCGACAGGTGGACATCACCGCCAGCGACCCTATCATCCGCTCGTCTAGCGGCGGCGGGGCGCAAGCAAGCGCTCGCCGCCTTGTCACATGGCTGACCCCGGGGCCGTGCTATCCGGCTGGCGGGTCAGCCAGGAAAAGGAGCCAGCATGCAGAACACCGGAGCGTTCGAGAACCTGACCGTCCCCTCGATCCCACCTGGCCTGCGGCTGGTGGAGACGCCTCTTGTCCCGGCCACGCCCGAGAGCCTTGCCGGCTATGGCCAGCTCGTCTTCGACCCGGACAATCACCCCGTCGAAATCGTGCGCTGGCCAGCGAAGGGCTGGCGCCCGGTCGACAGCGACACGGGCGACGAGGGCGGTACCACCGAGGGTATCTTTTCCTTCTGGTGGAAGGGCGAAGTGCTCTACGGGCGCAATGACGCGGTCGGCAGCTCCTATCTCATGGGCTGGTCACAGGAGCCGTCGCGTGCCACGGAGGCGGCGGGGGATTGCGCGCGTTCGCAGCTCCTGCTCTGGCATGCCAACTACCACCCCGATGGCGGCCAGCTCTTCTTTCCTCTGGACGGCACGCCCTTCGTTGTTCCCTTGGCCCTGCCGGGCGACGATCTGAAACCGGAGCAGTTCAAGACCTTCTATTTCGACGGGAGCTGCGGCGTCTATGTCCATCCCGATATCTGGCATGAGGGAGTGTTTCCTATCGCCGAGCGGGGCCGTTTCTTCGACAAGCAGGGCAAGGTCCACGCGCGGATCAGCTGTGACTTCCCGAAGGAATTCGATTGCCTGCTCTCGGTCCCCTTGCGGGCGCCCGGCTGAGGCGCTTGCGCCACCAATCCGCCAGGAGGCTCGCCGCCTGGCCAGCCGGCGATTCCCTGGGCTCGCCGGCCCGCAGGACCGCCTGCCAGTCGGTGGCGAGGCCGCGGCGGCCCAGGGATTTCATCGTCAGCCCGCCGGCGGCGACCTGCCTGGCCACGGCCCAGCGGCTGAGGATCGAGACACCCAGGCCCCGGCGCACCATCTCGATGATCGTGCTCACATCGCCCGCCCGCAGCCAGCGCTTGGGCATGGCGCGGGCCGGACGAAAGAAACGGTCATCCTCGAAGCCCTTCTCGGCGACGGCCGAATAGCTGAGCTGGACTTCCTCGCGGAAATCCGCCGGCTCCAGATAGGGCCGCGCTGCCAGAGGGTGGCCCGCAGGCAACAGGGCCACCAACTCATCGTCGAAGAGCTTGACGGCGCGCACCCGGCGGTCGGCGATCTCGCCGCCGCAGATGGCGATGTCGATCTGGCCGTCGATCACGGCGTTGACCGGCGGAAAGGCGAGACCGCCCATGAGGATCTCGATGGCGAAGCGCGGCCCGTCGCGGCCCGCGCTGCGGCCGAGATTGCAGATGAAATCCGGCAGCCAGTCCTCGCAGCCATAGGCGCCGCTGCCGACACGCACGATCGGGCCATAGCCTTCCCGGAACAATGCGAGATCCGCCTCGATGCGGTCGATCTCCCCGGCAACGGTCTTGGCCGCCTGGAGCAGTTCCTCCCCGATGGCGGAGAAGCGCAGACGCTTGCCGACCCGATGGAAGATCTCCACCGCCATCCGTCGCTCGCTGTCCTTGATGTGGTGGCTGAGGGCCGATTGTGTCATGCCGAGGGCCTCGGCCGCCCGGGTGAGCGACCCGTGCCGATCGATGGCGACAAGCATGCGCAGCAGCTTGACGTCGAGCCCGGTCGCCACGGTCTCCTCCATATGAGATATCCTCATGAACTTGCCATGAATTATGAATTTCAGCCAGAGCCCGGCTTGCACTACCTCTGGGCTCCCGGCGGAGGAATCAATGGACGGCAGCGGCCCGCGCAGCATCCGGCTGGTGGAGAACAGCTATATCCGGCTGTCGGACGGCGTGCGGGTGGCGGCGAAGATCTGGCTGCCCGAGGACCCCGAGCGCCATCCCGTGCCGGCGATCCTCGAGATGATTCCCTATCGCAAGCGCGACGGCACGATTTACCACGACCATCGCATGCATCCCTGGATCGCGGGCCAAGGCTATGCCTGCGTCCGTGTCGATATCCGCGGCAGCGGCGAATCCGAGGGGCTGCTGAGCGACGAGTATCTGGCGCGCGAGCAGCAGGATGGGGTGGAAATCGTCGAGTGGCTCTCGCGCCAGCCCTGGTGCAGCGGCAGCGTCGGCATGACCGGCATCTCCTGGGGCGGCTTCAATTCGCTCCAGGTGGCAGCACTCCGGCCGCCGGCGTTGAAGGCGATCATCACCCTCTGCTCGACCGACGACCGCTATGCCGACGATATCCACTTCATGGGTGGCTGCCTGATCAACGAGCACCCGTCCTGGAGCGCCGACCGCTTCACCTGGGGCGCGCTGCCGCCGGACCCCCAACTCGTCGGCGAAAAATGGCGGGAGATCTGGCTGGCGCGGCTCGAGGCTCATCGGCCCTGGCTCGCGCAATGGCTCGCCCATCAGCGTCGCGATGCCTATTGGACGCACGGCTCCGTCTGCGAGAATTACGGCGCCATCACCTGCGCGGTCTATGCCATCGGCGGCTGGGACGACAGCTATTCCAACGCCGTGCCGCGGCTCCTGGCAGGGTTGTCCTGCCCGCGCAAGGGGCTGATCGGCCCCTGGACCCATGCCTATCCGCATCTCAGCGCCCCGGGCCCTGCCATCGGCTATCTGCAGGAGGCCGTGCGCTGGTGGGACCACTGGCTGAAAGGCCTCGATACCGGGATGATGGCGGAGCCCATCTACCGCGTGTGGATGCTGGAGCCCAAGGCGCCGCGGCCCTGGTTCGCCGAGCATCCCGGCCGCTGGGTCGCTGAGCCCTGCTGGCCCTCGCCGCGGATCGCGCCCCGCGCGTTTCATCTCACCGAGGCAGGGCTTGCGGACGCGCCGCCGGTGACCGCTCATGTCTTCCGCCACCGCTCGCCCCAGATCACCGGCACGGATTGCGGCCGCTGGGGCGGCTATGGCGGCGAAAGCCCGGACCTGCCCCTCGACCAGCGGGTCGAGGACGGGCGCTCCCTCTGCTTCGATTCGGCGCCTCTGGCAGAGGATGTCGAGATCCTCGGCGCGCCGGAGGTCGAGCTTACCTTGGCTGCCGACCGGCCCCAGGCCCATCTCGCGGCGCGGATCTGCGATGTAGCGCCTGACGGCACTTCGGCCCTCGTCACCTATGCGCCGCTGAACCTCGCCCATCGCGACAGCCATGAGCATCCCGCGGCGCTGGAGCCGGGGCGCTTCTATAGGATCAAGCTGAAGCTGAACGATATCGCGCGGCGCATTCCCGCGGGCCACCACCTGCGGCTTGCTCTCGCGACGGCGCATTGGCCCATCGTCTGGCCGACACCCGACGATGCGACACTCTCGATCTCGACCCAGGGAAGCCGGCTGATCCTGCCGCAGCGTCCGCCGCGGCCCGAGGATGCGGATCTGCCGCCCTTCGAACCTGCACTCGCCCCGCCGCCCATCGCCTATCGCGAGACGAGGCCAGCGAAGAGCTGGCGCCGCGTCACCGACGATCTCGGCGAGAATCTTCGGCGGATCGAGATGGGGCTCGATTACGGCGCCGGCGAGATCCTCGATATCAGCGTCGAAGACGATGCGGTGCTGGCGGAGATCTACGAGATCAGGCTCGACGATCCGCTCTCGGCCCGTGCCCGCATCGAGGGAAAGGCCGGCTTCGCCAGCGCTGGACATCGCTGCCGCATCGAGACGGTGACGGAGCTGAGCGCGACGAGGGAGAGCTTCGAGATGGCGGCGAAGATCGAGGCCTTCGAGGACGGCAAGCCTGTCTTCGCCCGCTGTTTCCGCAAATCCATCCCGCGCGAGTTCATGTGATGAGCCCCAAGGCCGCGATCCGCCATCCGGAAACATCGCCGGTGCGTAGCCCGCGCTACGACATCCTGTTCGAGCAGGTTCGCATCGGCCCGGTCACGGCGCCGAACCGCTTCTACCAGGTGCCTCATTGCACCGGCATGGGCATCGATTTCCCTGGCAGCCTGCGGCGCCTCCGGGAAATCAAGGCCGAGGGCGGCTGGGGCGTGGTCAATACGGAATACTGCTCCATCCATCCGAGCTCCGATGACGGCCCTTATCGCATGGCGAGCCTGTGGGACGAGCGCGACATGGCCCTGCTCGCCGGGGTCGCCGAGGGCATCCACGCCCATGGCGCGCTTGCCGGGGTGGAGCTCTGGCATGGCGGCCTCAAGACACCCAACCGCGCGAGCCGGGAGGTGAGCCTCTCGCCCTCGGGCGGGCCCAACCATTACCTCTTCCCACAGCAGACGCGCGCCATGGACAAGAGCGATATCCGCGCCTTCCTGCGCTGGCAGGCTGCGGCCGCCAGGCGGGCCCGACAGGCGGGCTTCGACATCGTCTATTGCTATGCCGGCCATGGCTATCTGCCCTTCCAGTTCATCTCGCCGCGCTGGAACCGGCGGAGCGATGAATATGGCGGCTCGATTGCGAACCGCGCCCGGCTGCTGCGCGAGATGATCGAGGTGACGAAAGAGGCTGCGGGCGACAGATGCGCGATCGCCGTGCGCCTTGCCATGGACGAGCTCCTGGGCGACGAGGGCGTCACCTTCGCACGCCAAGGCCGCGAGGTCGTCTCGCTTCTGGCGGAGCTTCCCGATCTCTGGGACGTCAACATTTCCTATGTCGAGAACGATTCCATGAGCGCGCGCTTCTCCGCGGAGGCCTTCCAGGAGCACTATGTCGCCGAGGTCAAGAAGCTGACCAGCAAGCCCGTCGTTGGGGTCGGCCGCTTCACCTCGCCGGACATGATGGTCTCGCAGATCCGCCGCGGCGTGCTCGATCTGATCGGTGCGGCGCGGCCCTCCATCGCGGATCCCTGGCTGCCGCGCAAGATCGCCGAGGGGCGTGAGGACGAGATCCGCGAATGCATCGGCTGTAACATCTGCCGCGCCCATAACAACATGGGCGTGCCCATCCGCTGCACACAGAACCCGACCATGGGCGAGGAATATCGCCGGGGCTGGCATCCCGAGCGCGTGCCGCCGGCGAAGGCTCATGCCGAGGAGGTGGTGCTTGTGGTGGGCGGCGGGCCGGCGGGGCTCGAATGCGCGATGACTCTCGGCAAGCGCGGCTATCGCGTGATGCTGGCAGAGGCGCGCCGCGAGCTTGGCGGCCGTGTTGCGCTGGAGAGCCGGCTGCCCGGCCTCTCCAGCTGGGCGCGGGTGCGCGACTACCGTCTCGGGCAGATCGAGCGCCTTCCCAATGTCGAGGTCTACCTGGAGAGCCGGCTGAGCGCCGCCGATATCGCTGGCATGGATTGCCGGCATGTGATCCTGGCCACGGGCGCCCGCTGGCGCCGCGACGGCCTCGGCTACGCCAATCTGCAGCCGGTCCTGGATCCCGCCGCACCCAAGCTCTTCACGCCGGACGACTTGCTGGCCGGCCGCCTGCCGGAGGGGCATGTGGTGATCTACGACGATGACCAGTACTACATGGCCGGGGTCCTCGCCGAGAGGCTGATCCAGGCGGGGCGGCGCGTGAGCTTCGTCACGCCCGGGCTCGAGGTCTCGAGCTGGACCAACATGACCGACGAGCAGTTCCGGGTGCAGACGCGGCTGATGGCGGCCGGCGTGGAGATCCACCTGGCGCGGCGCCTCGCAGGCTCGGACGGGGCGACGGCCCGCTTCGCCGGCATCTATGACGGCGCGACGCTTGAGATCGACGCCGATGCGCTGCTCCTGGTC
>DATFRE010000500.1:0-3270 GCA_035263545.1 Dongiaceae bacterium | reverse complement strand
CCCTCGATCTTCCGTTCACGGAAGAAGATCTGGCCGACCTCGATGCCGCCGCCCCGCCCCCGCACCGTCCGACACCACTCGAGATGATCTGAGCGATCCTGCCGGCGAGCGGCCTCATCCTCAGTGGAGCAGCTCGATCTGGTCCTGCGAGGGCGTAGTGACCGTCGGCCCGCTCACCGGATCGACGAAGACATTGATCTCCAGGCGGACGCCGAACTCGGGTAGATAGATTCCCGGCTCGATGGAGAATCCCAGCCGCGGCAGGATCAGGCGGGTATCCTTCGTCTCCAGATTGTCGATGTTGACGCCGAGCCCATGGAGACGCTCCCCGGGCCCCAGGCTATGGCCGGTGCGGTGCAGGAAATTCTCGCCATATCCTGCGGCGGCGATATGGCCCCGGGCGACCTCGTCAATTTGCCAGCCCTGCGCTACCTCGCCCCGTCTCCAGCAGGCCTGGAGATGGCTGACGGCCTTGTCCCGCGCCTCGCGCACGATCTCGAAGATCGCGCGATGGCGGGCCGGCGCCTCCTCGCCGCCGAAGGCGACCCAGGCGATGTCGGCGAAGACGTTCTGGCGGCCAGGCAGGCGCGCCCAGATGTCGATCAGCAGCCAGTCGCCGCGGCCGATCGGCGCCGAGGATTCGGCCGCAGGTTCGTAGTAGAGGTCGCCGGAATGGCCGTTCGCCTGGACGATCGGGACGTCGGTCGTCTCGAGCCCGCGCGCCGCGAAGCCCGCCAGGATGAATTGCTGGAGCTCGTATTCGCCGACGGTCCCGCCTCGCCGGATCGCGCCCCGGACATGATCGAAGGCCGCATCCTTGACCTCGGCGACCAGGGCGCTGGCCCGCCTGTGGGAGTCCAGCGCGGCATCGTCCCAGGCTGCCGCCGAGACCTGGAACAAATCCGCCGAGGAGACGATCTCGTGGCCCCAGCTCCGCAGCAGCTCGACCGTCCCTGCATCTACGGAAGCCGCAGCCGGCAGGCTCCCCTCGCGGGAATATTCCAGCGCCAGGACCCTCACCTCTCCCAGCAGCTCCTTGAGTGTCGCGCGCATCTCGACCCAGCCCCGGTAGAAGCGCCTCGGGTAAGGCACGCTGCGGAAGGCCGCCTGATCGACCGGATGGGTGAGCAGGATCGGCTCGCCGGCGGGCCGGATCACCAGAAAGGCGCGCCGGGTCGCTGCCCGGCTCTGGTCCAGAAGATGGCGGAAGGCCGGGTTGCTGCCGCGGAAGTCGTAGACGAGCCAGGCATCGATCTTCGCCTGGCGCAGGAAGCTCTGGGCCGCCTCAAGGGAGAACATGGCGCCTCCCAGCCAGCCGGTAGCAGAGCAGGGCCAGACCCATGGCGAGGAGGGTGAACAGGAAGACCGCCGTTGCCGCGGCATAAACCGTCGGCGCGGGGCCGTATTGCAGGCTGCCATAAAGGTAGACGGGAAGCGTGTTCACCGCCGGAGTGGTGAGGAAGCTCGAAACCACGACATTGTCGAATGAGAAGACATAGGCCATCAGCCCGCCGGCGGCCACCGCCGGCTGGAGCTGGGGCAGCACCACGAGCCACAGCACCGCCCAGCGGCCGGCGCCGAGATCGGCCGCCGCCTCCTCGATCTGCCGGTCGAGGGTCAGCACGCGCGCGCGGATGATGAGGGCCGTCACCGCGATGGCCGAGGGGGTGAGCCCGGCCACCAGCGTCGCCTTGCTAAGGGGAATCCCCGTCTCGGCATAGAACAGCAGCAGCGAAACGCCGGTCACCGTCTCCGGCACGATCAGCAGAAGATATGTCGCGGTCGAGAGCAGCCGGCGCACCACGGGCTTGCGATAACGCACCAGCACGAATCCCAGGATGGAGCCGATGGCAAGCGAGACGGCGGCCGCCCAGAAGGCGACCTCGAGGCTGGTGGCGACCGAGGCGCGGAGCGAGAGGTCCTCCCAGGCCGCGCCATACCAGCCCAGCGTCCATCCGGTGAAGAGCGAGGTCTGCTTTCCCAGGGTTCCGAGGTTGAAGGAATAGACGATGGAGGTGGCGATGGGCGCGAAGAGGAAAAGCACGGTGGCGCCATACCAGGCGCCGAGGGAAAGGCTCGTCGCCTCCCGCTTCACGCCCGCCCCTCCGCGCCGGAGGTGGCGACATCCTCGAAGCCGCGTGTGGCGCGGGCCAGGAGCCCCACCACGGCGCCGACCGCGAGCAGAACGAGCACCGCCATCGCGGAGCCGACGGCATAGTTCTGCGACTGGAGATATTGCGAGGAGATCGCCTGGCCCATGAGCACGCCGCGGCTGCCGCCCAAAAGGCGCGGGATGACCAGCTCGCCGAGCATGGGCACGGCGGTCAGCAGCACTGCGGTCGCGACACCCGGCCGGCTCATGGGCAGAATGACATGGAGGAAGACCTGCCAGCGGGTCGCGCCCAGATCCCGCCCGCTTTCCACCAGGACCTGGGGGATCCGCTCCAGCACCACATAGAGCGGCACCACGGCGATGGGCAGGTAGACATAGACCAAGCCGATGAAGACCGCCGTCTTGGTATCGAGAAGGTCCACAGGGCCGGCATAGATCTGGAGCCAGTTCACGAGCCTCTCCAGCGGTCCGCCGCGGGCCAGCAGTATCTGCCAGGACATCACCCGGATGAGGAAGCTAGTGAAATAGGGCACGAGCACGATGGCGAGCGCCACGCCTCGGAAGCGCCCGGCATGGCGGGCAATGAAATAGGCGACCGGATAAGCGACCAGGAGGCAGAGCAAACAGCCGGTAACCGCGAATTGGATCGTGCGCAGGAAGACGACCAGATAGAAGCCGGACAGGGCGGTTGCGAAATTGTCGAAGGTGAAGCCGAGCTCGACCCCGCCGAAGAGCGAGCGGCCGAAGGAGAAGACGATCGTGAAGCCGAGGGGCGCCAGGAAGAAGACGGCGAGCCAAACCACGGGCACGGCGGCCAGCAGATCCTCTCCCAGCCGGTGGATGACCGCCGGCCGCCAGTATCGGCGGCCGGCGGTTCTATTCCGACTCTTCGGGAACGGTCGAGCCTCCGCCACCCCTCAGCCGGCCGCTGCCTGGATCTCGGTCTGCATTTGCAGATAGGTGTTGATGGTGGCGGGATTGACCACGAAGGAGGTCAGCGCGCCAAAATCCAGATCCTTGCCGCCGAAGATCAGATCGCCATAAGGCGTGGTGGCGGAGATCTTCTCCCGCAATCCCGCGAGCGCCGCCGGGAAGCCCAGATATTCGGTCTCGCAGAGCTGGACTTCGGGACGAAGCTGATAGGCCAGGAAGTCATA
>DATFRE010000499.1:0-8410 GCA_035263545.1 Dongiaceae bacterium | reverse complement strand
GCTGAATGCCGCCGGCGCTGAGGCCGTGCTCGATCGGGCCGAGGCCTATATTGGGGTCATGATCGATGATCTCGTCACCCGGGGCGCCGACGAGCCCTACCGCATGTTCACCTCCCGGGCCGAGTTTCGCCTGTCCCTCAGGGCCGACAATGCCGACCAGCGGCTGACGCCGAGGGGTGAGCCCTGGGGCTGCATCGGGCCGGCGCGCCGGGCCGCCTTCGCGGCCAAGGCGGCCGCGCTCGCCGATGCCCGGGCGCGCCTGGCGAGCGTGATAGCGAGCCCGAGCCAGATCAGGGCCGCCGGCCTCGCCATCGCCCAGGACGGGGTGCGCCGCTCCGGGATCGAGCTCCTGAGCCGGCCGGATATCGGGCTTGCCGGGCTCCGCCGCCTCTGGCCGGAGCTCGCCGATCTTTCGCCCGCCATCGCCGAGCAGCTGGAAATCGACGGGCGCTATGCCGGCTATCTCGATCGCCAGGAGGCGGACATCCTAGCCTTCCGTCGGGACGAGGCGCTGGAGCTGCCGGCGCGCCTCGATTACGGCGCCATCGGCGCCCTTTCGGCGGAATGTCGGGCAAAGCTCGCCGCCGTCCGTCCGGCAACCCTGGGCCAGGCAGGACGGATTCCCGGCATGACCCCAGCGGCGCTCACGGCCCTTCTGCGCCATGTGCGCCGGCGTGCGCCGAGTCTCTCGGAAAGCGGGGAGGGGGAGGCCCTCTCGGCCTGACCGGCGCTCCCGACGGAGCCCGCTACGATGCCACGGCCTTCGCCCGGGACACCGGCGTTTCACGTGAAACATTGGAGCGGCTGGAGGGCTTCGCGGCCCTCCTGGCAAAGTGGCAGCGGGCCATCAACCTGGTCGCGCCGGACAGCTTCCCGGATCTCTGGCGCCGCCACATGCTGGATTCGGCCGTGCTCTATCCCTTGATTCCACACGGGGCCCGGACGCTGGTCGACCTCGGCAGCGGGGCCGGGTTTCCGGGCATGGTCCTCGCCATCATGGGTGTTGCGGAGGTCCATCTCCTGGAGTCCGACACCCGGAAATGCGCCTTCCTCACCGAGGCGGCGCGTCTCTTCGCCCCTGGTCGTGTCAAGGTGCACCGGGGGCGAATCGAGGCCGCCCCGCCCATCGCGGCGGATGTCGTCACCGCCCGGGCGCTGGCCGAGCTGCCCGGGCTCCTTGCCTATGCGGCGCGCTTCCTGAAGCCGGACGGCATCTGCCTCTTCCTCAAGGGCCGGCGGGTGGAGGATGAATTGACCCTCGCCGGCCAAACATGGACAATGGCCGCCGACCGCCTGCCGAATCCCGCCGAGTCGGGTGGAATCATATTGAGGATCAAAGGCTTAGCTAGGTGAACGCGGCTTCCGATCCCGGCGCCAAGATCTTGGCCATCGCCAATCAGAAAGGCGGAGTCGGCAAGACGACCACCGCCATCAACCTGGCGACGGCCTTGGCCGCCTGCGACAAGCGGGTGCTGATCCTGGATACCGATCCCCAGGGCAATGCCACCACGGGGCTGGGCGTCTCGCGGGAGGCTATCGGCACCACCAGCTACGACGTGCTGGTGGACGGTGCTCCCATCGTCGAGGCGGTGCTGGGGACCCAGGTGCCCAATCTCTGGATCCTCCCCGGCTCCGTCGATCTCGCCGGGGCGGAGCTCGAACTGGCGAGCGCGCTCGCCCGGGAGTTCCGGCTGCGCAATGCGCTGGCCGCCATCAGCGGTGCCTATGATTTCATCCTCATCGATTGCCCGCCTTCCCTCAACCTGCTGACCGTCAACGCGCTGACCGCCGCCAGCGGCGTGCTGGTGCCGCTGCAATGCGAATACTACGCGCTCGAGGGATTGAGCCAGTTGCTGAAGACGATCGATCTCGTGAAGCAGAATTTGAACCCGATTCTCGAAATAGAAGGCGTTGTTTTGACGATGTATGACCGGAGAAACAACTTGTGCGACATGGTCGCGGCGGATGTCCGCCGCCATTTCGGCCCGCGGGTCTTCGATACGGTGATCCCGCGCAATGTGCGCCTGTCGGAGGCGCCCTCCCATGGCAAGCCCGCGCTGCTCTATGCCCTGCGCTGCTCAGGCTCGCAGGCCTATATCCAGCTCGCAGGCGAGCTGCTGCGCCGCCATCAGCCGGCAAACGAAGCGGCCGAGCCCCCGGCCGAGCAAAGAGAAACCGCATGAGCGCCGAAGCCAAGCGCGGCCTCGGCCGCGGCCTGTCCGCGCTGCTGGGCGAGGGCGCCAGGGCACCTGCGGCGGCGCCGGTCCGCGCCCAGCGCCACTTTCCTACCGGCCAGCTCGAGCCGAGCCCGCTGCAGCCCCGCCGAAACTTCGATGGCGCGGAGCTGGAGTCCCTCGCGGAATCGATCCGCAGCAACGGCATCCTTCAGCCGATCCTGGTCCGCCCCCATCCCTCGCGTCCGGGCATCTATGAGATCGTCGCCGGCGAGCGGCGCTGGCGCGCGGCCCAGATCGCGAAGCTGCATGAAGTGCCGGTGCTGGAGCGCCAGCTCTCCGATCGCGAGGTCCTGGAGCTCGCCATCGTCGAGAACGTGCAGCGCAACGACCTCTCGGCGCTGGAGGAGGCGCAAGGCTACCGCCGGCTGATCGACGATTTCGGCCGCAGCCAGGAGGAACTTGCCCAGCAGGTGGGCAAGAGCCGCGTCCATATCACGAATACATTGCGGCTTCTGAAGCTTTCGGCTGCCGTGCAGGACTTGCTGCAGCAGGGCAAGCTGACCGCCGGCCATGGGCGGGCGCTGCTCGCCGCCCCGGATCCGGAAGCCCTCGCGGAGCGCGTGGTGGCGCTCGGCCTCTCGGTCCGCCAGACCGAGGCGCTCGCCGCCCGGCCGATGAAACCCGCGCGCCGGCCCGCCCCGGTCAAGGATGCGGATACCAGGGCGCTCGAGCACGATCTCTCCCGGGTGCTGGGGCTCAAGGTCGAGATCGATCACGGCAAAGGCGAGGAAGGCAAAGCCGGCGGACGCGTTACCATCCGCTATCGCAGCCTGGAACAGCTCGATGACATCATCCGCCGGCTCAACCGGGACGGCTGATCCGCTCGAGATGGATGTCGTTGAGCATGAGGGCGAGCCGGCGCCGCTCCGTGCCTTGCGGCTCCATCGAGCGCGTGAAGCGCAGGCGGAGCTCTTGGGGCCCCGGCGGCAGAGGCGCCCGCAGGCAGAGCAGGCGGCTCGATTCCTGGCTCGTCCTGGCCAGGGAATAGGTTCCTAGCTCGATTTCGCCGAGACGAATCGCGACCTCCTGGTCGGCGAGCCAGGGATTCTGATACTCGATGATGATGAGGTAGCGGCCGGGAGCCTCGGGCGTCAGGCTTGCCCGGCTCTCCGGTGCGGAGCACCAGTGAAATCGCGTCGGAATGCCATCATCGACATGGGGCCCTTCGAGCGCATCGATGCCCTCGCCGCGCTGCCAGAGACCGGGAGCCGCGAAGTGGCGGCGTTTTGGCGGCGGGGCGAAGTTGATCCGCCGAGGGATCTTGAGCTCGGATAGGATTCCCAGGCGCTGCAGAGCGAGGAAGAGCTGGCGGTAGCCCGCCTCGATCGACCATTCGTTCTCGACGAAGAGCCGGCCCCAGACGCCCATGGCGGCGCGGAGTTCGGGCTTGGCGATGAGCTCGCGGATCGCGGCTGCCAGAGGGGCGGGCCCGACGGCCGAAGCGAGACGGCCGGTGATCCCGTCGCGGATCGCGTTGGCCACGCCCATCACCGGATAGCCCACGGCGGGGGTGCCGCAGGCGGCGGCTTCGACGAAGACCTGGCCGAAGCTCTCCTCGAGGCTCGGCGCCACGAAGAGATCCGCCGCGCCATAGGCCGCGGCCAGGTCTTCCGGATCCTTGAGATAGCCGAGGCTCAGGACCTCGAGATCGGGCAGGGGAACGGAGCGATCCCAATTGCCGATGACGCAGCAGGTGATGGCGAGATCCTTCAGGCTCGCCAGCGCCTCGAAGAGATGGGCGCCACCCTTGCGCGGGTCTGTCAGCGCCGCGGCGGAGAAGAGGATGATCGTCTTCTCCTCGGGCAGGCCGAAGCGCTGCCGGCAGGCGGCGCGACTCTGCGGGCGATAGATATCGAGAGGAATGCCGAAGCGGATGTCCTCGATCCGCGGCTGCGCGCCCGATTCAGCGAAGGCGCCGCGGGCGAAGGCTCCCGCCGAGGGTGAGTTGGCGAGGAGGATCGGGGCCGTCGCACCCGCCAGCAGCGCGCGCTTTTCGGCCCAGGCCGGGGCGATCAGCTCGGGTGCCAAAGCGGGATACTCCGTCGGCGTCGGGCAGGCGGCATCGCATCCCGAAGCATATTTCTGGCAACCGCCCGTAAAGGCGCAGCGCCCGGTGAGCAGCCAGAAATCATGCAGGACCCAGAGCGTCGGCCGCGCCTTCGATATCGCCCCGAGCAGCGCGGGCTTCCCGTCCGCGGCGTGGAGATTGCCCACGATCACCAGATCCGAGTCCAGGCCCGCGAGCCAGTCGAGGAGAAGCGCCTCCAGCGACGGGCCGCCTAGCTTCTGCTCGGCCTGGAGGGCGCGCAGATTCGCAAGCCGCACCTCATGCCCGGCCAGACGCAGCCCGGCGGCGATCCGGCCATGGGCGATGCCGGCCCCATAGATCTCGCCCACATCGTTGATCATGGCGATGCGGAGCCTGCGATTGGCCTTCAAGGCCGCAGGTGCGGCGGGCGGCTTCTGCCCGCGCCGGGCGAGATGGGCCGCGCGCACCTTCTGCAGCTCTTCCTTGAAGCGCTCGGAGAGATGGGTCTTCTGTTCGGCATGGACGCGGAAGAGGGCGAGCGGCCGGCCGATCCCGTGCAGAACGCCGCCGGCCTCCGCGAAGCGCAGCCAGAGCTCGTAATCCATGCTGTAGTAGAGACTGTCATCGACGCGGGCCCCCGCGCGCTCCCACAGCGCCCGGGAGAAGAAGACTTCCGGCTGGTAGAAGAACTCGCCCTCCAGCCAGCCGCCTTCGAGGTCGAGCATCTCGGCCAGCGCCAGCGGCCCGTCGGCCGCGGCGGTCAGATGGCGATGGAGCACCCGGCCCTGATCGTGGATCACGCAGATTCCGGCCACCAGATCCGCCCCGCTGGTGGCGAAGGCAAGCGCGACCGCGGCCAGCGCGCCTGGCGCCAGCATGTCGTCGGCATTGAGCCAGGTCAGGATCTCGCCGGTCGCCCGCGCGAAGCCCTTGTTGATGGCATCGGCCTGGCCCTTGTCCTTCGCGCTCCCGGCATAAGCGAGGCGGGGCCGATAGCGGGCCAGGATGTTGCCGGTCTCGTCGGACGAGCCGCCATCCATGACGATATGCTCGATCGCCGGATAGTCCTGGTTCAGGACCGAGAGAATGGTCTCCTCGATGAAGCGGCCCTGGTTGAGGGAGGGCGTGACGATGCTGATCTTCGGCCAGGGCCGTCCGTCCGGCATGGTCGGGGGCAAAGGCGGGCCCGGGGCCCGCACCAGCGGCCACTGGCCTTCGGCGGGTGAATTCATGCCTCGAAGCTGGCCCGCTTCGCCAGGCCCAGCCTCCGGCCGAGCCGGCGCCAGCGAGAGGCCAGGAGCTCGCGCTGCTGGCGCTCCAGCTCCTCATTGACATAGGCGAGCTTGTCGATGAGCGCCGCCTGCTGCTCCTGCTTGGCGGCAAGGCGGGCTGTCTCCTCCTCGCCTGCCGCGCGCGTCCGTTCGCACTCCGCCCGAACGCGCTCCGCCTCTGCCCTGGCCTCCTCGAGCTCGGCGCGGCTCCGCGCCGCCTCTGCCCCGGCTTTCGCCAGCTCGGCTTTGGCGCTCTCCAGCCCGCGCGTCAGGGCGGCCAGCGCCTGGGCGTCGCGAGCGTTGCACTCCTCCTCGATGGCCTTGAGGGCGGCGCCATAGTCCGGTCCGGCGGCGGTGATCAGGCGCAGCAGAAATCCGGCGCGCGGATCCTCCGGATTTCGGGCCAGATGGCGCTCCACCTCGTCGCGGACCTCGCGCGCGCGTCCCTCGGCGCAGGCCGCGAGCAAGGCGGCGAGCTGCGGCACCCCGTTGGCGAACATGGCTGGGCCCGTCACGGCACCCTCCCGGCGGCGATGGTTGCGCAAGACTGGGCCCATATGAGTCTTCGCTGCCCGCCGACGCAATCTTCATCTGAAGATTCGATGGCGGCTCAACCGCGAAGGATACCCAGGCGATAGGCCCAATCGCAGGCGATCTGGCGAAGCTGATAAGCCCTGAGCCCGCGCGAGATCTCCTGCTGGGGGACGGGGCGACCGAAATGCCTCTGGCGCAGCCGGTCCATCTCTACGGTCATCGCAGCTGTCTGGGCGGTCTTCTGCTCGCCATGGACGCGGAAGCAGCCGAGGAACCGCGGCAGGCGCCGGAAGCGGAAGCCAGCGCGTTCGGCGCGCAGCAGGAAGTCCCAGTCCATGGCGTAGTGGAAGCCGGCATCGAGCGGGCCGATCTTCTGCCAGACGGCGGCACGCCAGAACATCGTTTCCTGGGGAACGTAGTCGGTGAGGGCGAGCGCGGCCGGATCGTGGCCGGGAAGCACCCAGCGCCCGATCTCGCGCCCCTCCTCGTCGATGATGATGCGATGTCCATAGATGATGTCGACCTCGGGATGGTCGCGAAAGAAGCGCCCGACATGGGCCAGCGTTCCCGGCAGCAGCAGATCATCGCTGTTCAGCCAGCCCATGATCTCGCCGCCGATTGCGGCGAAACCCTTGTTGATGGCATCGGCCTGGCCGCGGTCCCTCTCGCTCTGCCAGGCGACCCGCCCGCCATAGGCCGCCAGGAGCCGGGGGGTCTCGTCGGTCGACCCGCCATCCATCACCAGATAGCTGAGATCCGGATAGGCCTGCGCGAGCACGCTCTCGATGGTCGCCCGGATAAAAAGCCCCTGATTGTAGGAGGGGGTGACGAGAGCCAGGGACGGCAGCCTCTCGCCGGGGGTCGTGGCGCCGTTATGTCCGGGGCTGAGCCGCACGGGCCGCGCCGGATACTGGCGGAGCCGGTTGAGGCGCGGCCGCAGCAGCTTCTTGGCCGTGCGGTGCAGCCATCTTTCGACCGCCGCCGCGCTGTCGCTGCTCATGGCCTGGACCGCATGGCAGGCTGCGAAGACGCGTCGGCGAAGATCAAGCCTGTCCGCGCAGCGTCAGGGAGCGATAGGCCCTGCCAACCTGGAAAACGAGTCCGTCGCCGCCGATGTGGTAGAGCGCGATCTTGATCCAGGCCTTGAACAGAGCGCCGGTCAGGACGGCCGAGATCCCTCCGACGTGACGCTGGTAGAGACGGATCTGCTCGCGAACGCCGACGGGCGCTTGCAGGGTGGCAGTGGAAGCGCCGCCGACGCGCATCTTGGCGACGACGAGACGCGGCACATGGAGCGGCTCCGCCGTCATCAGGTGGCGCAGCAGGAAGTCGAAATCCGCGACGATCCTGAGGCTGGCATCGAAGCTGCCATACTCGCTGAACAGGGAGCGATGGTGGAACACCGCCTGATGGGGCAGGTTGTAGCGGCAACTCCGGAATTCCTGGGGCATCCATGGCCGGTCCATGAGACGCAGCGTATGCCCATTATGGTCGACAAGGGCCATCAGACCATAGACCACCCGGTAGCGGGGCAGCGCGCTCTCGAGATGGGGAACCATGCGGGAGAACACCGTCGGGCTCGCCACCATATCGTCGGCGCCCAGGAAGAGGATCCAATCCCCGGTTGCCCGGGTGACGGCCTTGTTCCAGGCATCGGCGATGCCGGTATCCGGCTCGGAGACCCAGGACAGCATGTCCCCCAGGCGCTCGCGCAGGCTCTGCAGGCGTTCCAGTGTCCCGTCCTTGGATCCGCCGTCCGCGACGATCACCTCGAGGTTCGGATAGTCGCATTCGGCGATGCTGTTGAGGCAGCGCTCGATCGTGCGGCCGGCATTGAGCGAGGCCACGATGATCGAGATCCGGGGTGTCGGCTCGCTCGCGGCCATGCTGCCGGGACGGGATATCTCAGAAACTTGAGTCATGACTTGCGACTCGAGGGTAGTGCGAATCGTCGCAGGGGCAAGCGCTGAACCAGGACCATGCGGATATTTAATTCTGGGATCACCAAGGTCAGTCTATCCGACGGCCGGATCGAGGCGCAAAGCGTTCAACCTGCAGCGATATTAAGCTATCCTTAAGGGATCGTGTTCCCCCGATCGGGCATTTCACCCGCTTGCGCCTGCCTGGCGGTGGCGTGATCTCTATCTTCCGGGTCTTGCCCTGACGAGGCCGGCGACTTCCAGCAGGCACCGCTCGGCGATCGCGTCCCGGGGCTGCGCATTGGTCTTGATCCGAGCTTCGGCCTGGATCAGCCGGTCCAGCGCCTCTGCCAGCCTCGAGGCAGGCCAGAGCCGGAGCTGGGTGAGGAAGCGTTGCTCCAGCTTGAAGAAGACCGGTGG
>DATFRE010000498.1:0-5038 GCA_035263545.1 Dongiaceae bacterium | reverse complement strand
GGGAATGGCGACGTTGACCTGGCGGCGCTGACGGCCAGACTGGGGCGGGGCCCGGCGGCCTTCGGACGCAGCCATGCAGGAAGACTCGGATGACGCGCTGATGCGGCGTGCCGGCAGCGGCGACAAGGCGGCCTTCGCCCTACTGGTGCGTCGGCACCTCGCCCGCGCCACGGCTCTCGCCCAGCGCATCACCGGAAATAGGAGCGATGCGGAGGAGATCGTGCAAGAGGCCTTCCTGCGCTGTTGGCAGAAAGCCCCAGAATGGCGCCCGGCGGAGCGGCCCGCGAATGACAGGGCCGCGAACGACCGGGGGCCGGAGGGCGCCACGGCGCAGTTCGGCACCTGGCTCTATCGGGTTCTGGTCAATCTCTGCCTCGACCGGCGCCGCCGGCCCCAGCCGGTGGGGATCGAGGCAGCCGACACGGTGGCGGACAGCGCCGCGGACGGTTTCGACGAGACGGCCCGCGGCGAAACCAGCCGCCGGGTCCAGGCAGCCATGGCGCAATTGCCCGAGCGCCAGCGGGCGGCCCTCGCGCTCTGCTATTTCGAAGGTCTGGGCAATATCGAGGCGGCGGCGATGCTGGATATCAGCATCGGCGCGCTCGAATCCCTCCTGGTCCGCGCGCGCCGCGCGCTTCGCGAGGCCCTGGGGGATCTGGCAGAAGAAGGAGGGGCGGGATGAACCGGTTGGCTCGTTTTCGTAACCTGATCGGCGCCTATGGCGCCGATCCCAGGCGCTGGCCACCCGATGAGCGCGCCGAGGCCGAGGCGCTGCTCGCCCGCTCTGCGGAAGCGGCGGCCCTTCAGCGTAGGGCGGCAGCGCTGGACGCGCTGCTCGACCGGGCGCCTGTGCCCGCAGCACCGCGCATCGAGGCCGCGAGCCTGGCCGCCCGCATCTCCCTGTCACCGCAGGAACGGAGCCGGCCCTATCGTTACCTGCTGGGCGCTCAGGACAAGTTCTGGATCCGGGCCGTCGGGCTGGCGGCGGCGGCCATCATCGGTTTCGTGGTCGGCACGACCCAGATGGCCGATCTCGGCGAGCCCGCGAACAGCCCTGCCCCCATCGATGTGGCGGAGATCTCCCCGTGGTGATGAGCTGGCGGCCGAGCCGGCGCCTTCTGGCGATCGTCCTCTTCATCTCTGTCGTCCTCAATCTCTTCCTCGGCGGCATCACCCTGGGCCGCATGCTGCATGGCGATACCTGGCCCTGGGAGAATTCCTATATCCATGAGTTCGGCTTCTTCGCGGGCCGCGCCGTGCAGAAGCTCGTGCGCGATCTCGACAGCAGCGACCGCGACATCGTGCTCGGGGCCCTGCGCGCTCATCGCGACCAGCTGCTGCAGCTCTCATCGGCGATGCATGACCAGCGCGAGAAGGTAGAGGTGCTGATGCGCTCGCCCCAGTTCGACCGCAAGGCGACGGAGGCTTCCCTCGCCGAGATGCGCAAGCGCGGCGACGACATGCAAGCCGCCCTCGGCCAGGCAATCCTCGACGCGGTCGAGAAGCTCTCGCCCGACGCACGCCAGCGCCTCGCCCGGTAAGCGACCCATGACCGCGCCGGTCGCCGCCTTCACCGCCGTCAATCGCTTCGGCCTGGGGGCGCGGCCGGGAGAGCTCGGCGAAGCGGCTGCCGATCCGAAATCCTGGCTCCTGGCGCAGCTGGCGCAACCCGATGCGAGCCCCGCGATCTTCACCGGCCTTCCCCAATCGCCCGATGTCGTTCTCGAGCTGCTGACCCTCCGGCGGCAGATCAGCGCCGCCCGCGCCGAGCCCGCGAGCCAGGCCGCACCAGGCAAGCCCTTGGCACCGGCGCCCGACGCCATTGGCCGCTTCGGGCGCGAGATCTATCTGCGCGAGGCGAGCGCGCGCATCCAGGTTCAGCTGCAGACCCGCCAGCCCCTGATCGAGCGCCTGGTCGCCTTCTGGTCGAATCATTTCACCGTCTCCATCGCGCGGCCCGCCGTGCTCGGCCTTGCCGGCGCCTTCGAGCGCGAGGCGATCCGGCCCCATGTAATCGGGCGCTTCCATGATCTGCTGCTGGCGGCGGTGCGCCATCCCGGCATGCTGATCTATCTCGACAACGCCCAGTCGACGGGGCCGGGCTCGCGCGTCGGCCGGCTCAGGAACCGCGGGCTCAACGAGAATCTCGCCCGCGAGCTGCTAGAGCTGCATACGCTTGGCGTCGATGGCGGCTATACCCAGGCCGATGTTACCCAGTTCGCCCGCATTCTGACCGGCTGGTCCGTCGCCGGGCCGCGGGAGAAGAATCCCGGCGGCTTCATCTTCCGCCACGGCACGCATGAGCCGGGCGAGAAGGTCTTCCTGGGCGATCGCTATCCCGAGGCCGGCGAGAAGGAGGGACTCGATGCGCTGGCTCTCCTGGCGCGCCATCCCTCGACGGCGCGGCATATCGCCCGCCAGTTCGCCACCCAGTTCATCGCCGACGATCCCCCGCCCGCGGTGGTCGCCCGCTTCGCCGAGGTCTTCCGCCGGACCGATGGCGATCTGGCAGCCCTGACAAGGGCTGCCATTGATGCGCCGGAGGCCTGGGCAGAGCCCCTCGCCAAGGTGAAGACCGCCAATGAGTTCGTGATCGCGAGCCTGCGCGCCGTGGATGCCCGGTTGGACCAGCCGGGGACAGACAAGGCGGTGATCGGCGCCCTCAAGGGGCTGGGCCAGGTTCCCTTCGCAGCTCCCTCACCCGCCGGCTGGCCCGACAGGGCCGATGGCTGGATCGGGCCCGATGCGGTGATGGAGCGCGCCGACTACGCCGCGACTCTCGCCCGGCGCTTGCGCGGGCGCATCGAGCCGAGCGCGCTGATGGAAACCAGCCTCGGGCCGGTCGCCACCACGGCGCTCAGCCAAGCCGTCACCCGCGCCGCCTCGGTCGACGATGCCGTCGCGCTGATCCTGGCGAGCCCGGAATTCCAGCGCCGATGAGGGAACGTGAATCCATGCTGACCCGCCGCCGCGTTCTGGTCCTGGGTGCCGCCGGCCTCATCGCCGTTCCCGGCATCCGCCTCGCCCTCGCCACGGCGCCGACCGAGAACCGCGTGGTGGTGGTCGTGCTCCGTGGCGCTCTCGACGGGCTCGCCGCCGTGCCACCCTATGCCGACAAGGACTATGCCAGCCAGCGCGGCAGCCTCGCCTTCGCCGCCCCCGGCGAGGAGAAGGGCTGCCTCGATCTCGATGGGCATTTCGGCCTGAACCCGGCGCTGGGCGACCTCCTTCCCCTGTGGCAGCAAGGCGAACTCGCCGTCATCCATGCCGCCGCGACCTCTTATCGCGCGCACTCCCATTTCGACGGCCAGGACATGCTGGAGACCGGCGGCGCCACCCACGCGCTGGCGGATGGCTGGCTCAATCGCGCCCTCGGCGCCATGCCGTATGCGGGGAGCCGGGCGCTGGGGCTCTCCGTCGGCCCCGCCACGCCGCTCATCCTCCGAGGCGCGGCCAAGACCGGCTCCTGGGAGCCCGAGCACATCATCCCGCCGGCCAGCCAGGATTTCCTCGACCGCCTGGCTGACCTCTACAAGGACGATGCCCTGTTCAGCCAGGCTCTGGGCGAAGGCCTTCAGGCCCAGGCCATGAGCGAGGAGGTGATGGGCAAGAGCGCGGGCAGCGCCAGGAACCTCAATGGCGCGCAATATCTGACGGCCGCGGCGGAAGGTGTCGGCCGGCTGATGGCCGATCCCCGCGGCCCCCGTGTCGCCGTGCTGGAGGCGACGGGCTGGGATACCCATCAGGGCCAGGGGCTGGAGAAGGGCCGGCTCGCTCTGGTGCTGAAGGGGCTGGGGCAGAGCCTCGTCAAGCTGAAGGCGGCCCTCGGCCCTGCCTGGCAGCGCACGGTGCTCGTCACCGTCACCGAGTTCGGCCGCACCGTGGCCGTCAACGGCACCGGCGGCACCGATCATGGCACCGCGACCGTCGCCTTCCTTCTCGGCGGTGCCGTGGCCGGCAAGCGCGTCATCGCCGATTGGCCGGGCCTCGCCCAGGAGAAGCTCTATCAGGGCCGCGATCTCACCCCCACCACCGATCTGCGCGCGGTCTTGAAGACGCTCTGCCAGCGCCAGCTCGAGATCGACGAGATGACCGTGGAGAACCGCATCTTCCCCGGCAGCCGCCAGGCGCCGGCGATGGGGGATCTGCTCAAGGCTTAGATCGGCGATACGTTCAGCGCAGGCGCGGTGCGCCTCTCACGGACTGGCGGCGCTTGCACAAGCCTTCAGCATCGCGGCATAGGCTTTGGGAAAGCTCTCGAGGCTGTAGTCGTAGCTGCGGCCATCCAGCTGCAGCGTCAGCGATGCTTGGCGGCGCATGGCCTGGATGATCCGCGCGCCGTCGCCCACCTTTGCCGCGAAGTCCCCATCGTCTCCCCTGGAAAAGGCGAGCCGCTCGCCGCCGATCGCGAGCGTGGCCGAGCTGGCGCTGACGCCCTCCGGCAGGCTGAGCGACACATCCGCGGGCGGCTGGACCCGCAAAGTGGTGCCGTCCTGCGCGGCATCGGCGGCGTTGCAGAACGCGCACTGATTCGCGCCGACGCAGACGGCGCCGACCCACCAATGCTTCTGCTCCAGAATCGACATGTGTTCCTGGGCCAGAACAGGAGCGGTCGACAGAAGGAAGGGAACGAGCCAGGCGAGGCTGCGACGCATAACCTTAACCCGCGATGGCGATCTCGATCGGCTCCGAGCCCGGCCGCACCGGCGCCGGCTCCGCCAGCACCGCCATCAGGCTTTCGCGGATCGCCTTCAGGCGCCGTTCGTCCTCGATCTTCAGACCGAACTGGTCCTTGACGTAGAACACGTCCACAGCCCGGGCGCCGAAGGTCGAGACCTTGGCATTGGCGATCTGGAGCTTGAGGGCGGTCAGCGTCCGGGTCAGGCGATAGAGCAGGCCCTTGCGGTCGCGCCCGTTCACCTCGATCACCGTGAAGGCGGCGCTCGCGCGGTTGTCGATCAGCACCCGCGGGATCACCGGAAAGAGCTCGGCCCGGCTCGGCAGCGCCGGGGCCGGAATGGCGAGGTCCTTCGGCCCG
>DATFRE010000497.1:0-13209 GCA_035263545.1 Dongiaceae bacterium | reverse complement strand
CCCGAAAGCCACCCATGAAGGCCCTGCTGGAACCCGTCCGGCGCCTGCTCCCACGGGAGGCCACCTCCTATCGGGCCATCCGGCTGGAGGCGCTGGCGACCAACCCCGAGGCCTTCGCCATGACCCTGGAGAAGCTCTCCGCCGACCCGGACGGCCATTTCTTCGATACCCTCGAGCAGGCCACGGTTTTCGGCGCTTTCCTCGCGGAGGAGTTCGTCGGAATGGCAGGGCTCAGCGACGAGCCCGGCACCCGCGAGGCGCATAAGGGCGTGCTGTGGGGCCTCTATGTGCGGCCGGGCAACCGCCGAACCGGGCTCGGCCGCGCCCTGCTGCGCGCCGCCCTCGCCCATGCCCGGGGCCAGTTCGAGCAAGTCGTGCTCCATGTCGTCAGCGACAACGAGCCCGCGCGCCGGCTCTATGAAAGCGAGGGCTTCGAGGCCTACGGCCTGGAGCGCCGGGCTCTCAAGCATGGCGGCGGCTACCAGGATGGGCTCCTGATGGTGCGGTTCCTGGAATAGGGCACCGCCAGCCTGGAAGAGAGCTTGGCGATCCCCGACGCAAGCCGGATGATGGCCGCCGCCATCATGCTCTTCTCCGGAAAGCCTGAGACGACCGCTTCCAGGATCGCTGTCCGGCGCCTGCTGCCCGCGGAGGGTGAGGCCTTCCGCGCCATCCGGCTGGAGGCGCTCGCGACCTGCCCCGATGCCTACGCCACCACGCTCGCCAAGCAGGCGGCCGACCCGCTCGCCCATTTCACCGAGACCCTGAGAGACTCTCCGGTCTTCGGCGCCTTCCTGGAGGACGGGATCGTCGGCATGGCGGGGCTTTACCGCGAGGCGGGCGAGCGCAAGCGGCACAAGGGGGTGCTCTGGGGCATGTATGTACGCCCGGCTGTCCAGGGCCTCGGGCTTGGCCGCGCGCTCCTGCGGGCCGTGCTGGACCATGCCCGCGGCGAGGTCGATCAGGTTCTGCTGCAGGTGGTCAACGACAATCGCCGGGCGATCCGGCTCTATGAGAGCGAGGGCTTCGTCTCCTACGGCCTGGAGCGCCGGGCGATGAAGGAAGGCGCGCGCTATCTCGATGAGTATCTGATGGTCCGCTATCTGACCTGAGAGATGCGTCTCGCGGATATCCAGCGCGCCGACGGGCCTGCTATCTTCCGATAGCTCAAGCCATTCAACCAGCCGCGATGCATGGTGTCGGTGACAATGAACACTCAGCATGACGCCCCGATCCTCGTGACCGGCGCCGCGGGCAATATCGGTGGCATCGGCCGCAACCTCACCGCAATGCTGATTGCCAAAGGGCATCGGGTGCGCGCCCTGGTCCGCCGGGAGGACGAACGTGCCGAATTCCTGCGGCGGCTTGGTGCCGCGGTGGTGCAGGGCGATCTGACCGACCTCGGCTCGATGCACCGCGCGATCGAAGGCTGCAAGCGCCTCTATTTCGGTATGTCGGTCTCGCCGGCCTATCTGGAAGCCACGGTCAATACCGCCGCGGTGGCGCGCCACCACGGCGTCGAGGCCTTCGTCAACATGTCGCAGATGACCGTCACGCAGATGAGCATCACCGAGACCACCGACAGCCCGCAGCACAAGCTGCACTGGCTGGCGGAGCAGGCTCTTGCGTGGTCGGGGCTGCCGGTGGTCACCGTGCGGCCGACGGTCTTCCTCGAGGGCTTCTTTCTGCGCCTCGCCGCAGCCGGCGTGCGCGAGAGCGACGAATTGGCGGTGCCTCTCGGCAGGAGCAAGACCTCGCCCGTTTCGGCCGTGGACGTCGCGGCGGCCGTCGCCGTGATTCTGGACGACCCGGCGCCGCATATTGGCCACATCTACAATCTGACCGGCTTCGAGTCCGCCGATCTCGACCATTATGCGCGCGTGTTTTCCGAGGTCCTCGGCCGGAGGATCCGCTATCGCGACGTGCCGGTCGCGGCGTGGGCCGACAACCTCCGGGCGGCAGGGGTGTCGGCGCATGTCGTCCATCACCTCGCCGTGATGGCCGGGCTTCATGCGGAGGGGCGCTACGACCGGATGACGGACGATCTGTTCAGCCTCACGGGCAAGGCGCCGACGACCATGCGTGAGTTCGTGAAGCTCCATGCCGGCGAATTCACGCGCCGCGACGGTGCGGCCTGACGGGAGAAACCACGATGGCCCAGGAGACGATCCGCTTCGACGACGGCGAAGCCTATGAGCGCGGGATGGGTGTCTGGAGCAGGCGCGCAGGGGAGATCTTCCTCGACTGGCTCGCACCTCCGCCGGGCCTCGCATGGATCGATATCGGCTGCGGCAACGGCGCCTTCACCGAGCTCCTGGTCCAGCGGACTGCGCCGGGCGAGGTGCAGGGAGTCGATCCCTCCGACGCCCAGCTCCGTTTCGCCCGCGAGCGGCCGGGTGCCGAGGGCGCCACCTTCCGCGAAGGCGATGCCATGGCGCTGCCTTTCGAGGCCGGGCGCTTCGATGCGGCCGTGATGGCCCTCGTGATCTTCTTCGTCCCTGAGCCCGCCAAGGGGCTGGCCGAGATGATGCGGGTCGTCCGTCCCGGCGGCGTGATCTCGGCTTATGCCTGGGACATGCTGGGCGGCGGATTTCCCTTCGACGCGATCCAGGCCGAACTGCGCAGCTTCGGCGTCGCACCGCTTCTTCCCCCGAGCGTCGGCATCTCCCGCATGCCGGCTTTGCATGAGCTGTGGATGTCGGCCGGGCTCGAGGCGGTCGAGAGTCGCGAGATCGCGGTGGAGCGGAGCTTCGCCGATTTCGCGGAGTTCTGGAGCGCGAGCACGAGCACCGGGGGCATGCGGGCGACGCTGGCAAAAGTGGCGCCCGGCGATCACGAGCGGCTCAAGGTCGGCGTGGCCGCACGCCTGCCGGCCGACGCCTCCGGCCGCATCACCTGTCATGCCCGCGCCAATGCCATAAAGGGCCGGGTTCCTCTGCTGTGAGGACATCCCGCATCTTGAGTTGGGCGCATCTGCGCCTAAATGAGTGTATGCGCGCCTATCGGTGCGACGACCACCCCTTCCGGGGATGCCATGTCTGTTCAAGAGTGCAACTGCCTCGCCGTCCGCTCGGCCGCCCGGCATATGACCCAGTTCTACGACCAGCTCCTGGCGCCAACGGGGCTGCGCGCCACCCAGTTCTCGATCCTGGCAGCCCTCGGGGAAACGGCGCCGCTCACGATCAATGGCCTCGCGAAGGTGATGGTCATGGACCGCACCACCCTCGGCCGCAATGTCCTGCCCCTGGAGCGAGACGGATTGATCCGAATCGCGCCTGCCGCAGGTGACCGCCGGGCCAAGGAACTTCATTTGACCAAGGCGGGCGTCAAGCGCTTCCAGGAAGCGCTGAAGGCATGGTCCACCGCGCAGGTCAGGTTCGAGGAACGCTTCGGCCCGAAGCGCAGCGCCGAGCTGCGCGCCTTGATGCGGGCCGTGGTCGCGACCGAGCTCGAAGCCTCGCCGGCAGACACCCGCGACTAGGGGCCAGGCCAGGTGGATTTTCGAACTTGAAAAGAGCGCATATGCACCCAGATATGTGCATATACGCCTACCCTCAACGAGAAAGGTGCTGTCGTGACGAAACTCGCAAAGGCCGCCGGCCTCGCCGGCATCCTTGTCCTGCTTTCCGCGGTGACGGCCTGGCGTCCGCAGGCGGCGGAGCCCGGCGCACTCGGCGAAGGGCGGGCCGCGGTGACCGATCTGGACGCGAACAGCTCGGCCATCACCTATTGGGTCGACGAGCCCGATGGCCGGCATGTGGTGACCACGGTCGATGTCGTGTTCGACCGGGGCAGCGATACGGAACGCCACGCGATTGTGCGCTTCTCGGCCGTGCTTCAACCGGGCCAGTCGCAGCAGATCTCGATTCCCAGGGCGATCGGCGAGCAGGCGCAGGTCCTGCGCATCCGCCGCCTCGGCGACCGGATCGAGGTCGCGCTGGTCCCCGAATCCGCCGTCTGACGGCGCGGCTGCCGGCGGGATCCGGCCACCGGCAGGGTCCCGCCGTCGACGACATTCTCCGCCCGCCTGTCGCGCGTGCTAATGCGACACGGCAGCCTGCCGAAGCCCTCGTGACTTGACTCGCACCCCTACCGGCGCCAGCCTCGCAGGCCCGATCCATGCCCGAGGGGGCGCGCCATGAACGACAGCCGGCCATCCCTGCAGCCCATCGATGCGAGCGTCGTTCCACGCTTCGCCGAGATCGCGACCTTCATGCGCACGCCGCGGGTGAAGAGCCCGCAGGGCGTCGATGTCGGGCTCGTGGGCGTGCCCTTCGACCTCGGCACGAATTTCCGCACCGGCGCCCGCCAGGGCCCGGCCCAGATCCGCGAAATGTCCCGGATCATCCGCCGGGTGAATGCCACCAGCCGCATCGCGCCTTTCCGGCTCTGTAATGTCGCCGATCTGGGGGATACCCCGATCAATCCCTTCGATCTGCTGGAGAGCGTGGACATGATCACGCGCTTCATCAGCGAACTTACGGACCATGGCGTGGCGCCGATCTCGGCGGGCGGCGACCATACGATCACGCTTCCGATCCTGCGCGGCATGTTCCGCGGCAAGCCCTTCGGCGTCGTCCATTTCGACGCCCATGCCGATACCCTCGATACGCTCATCGGCAGCAAGATCAATCATGCGACACCGTTCCGCCGGCTGGTCGAGGAGGGCATCATCGATCCCAGGCGCACGATCCAGATCGGGCTGCGCGGCACGCGCTTCGGCGATGACGATATCCAGTACGGCTATGATGTCGGGATGCGCATCGTCACTATGGACGATTTCGAGGAGATGGGTCGCAAGGCCGTGATCGCCGAGGCGCGCCGGGTCTGCGGCGAGGGCTCGACCTACATCACCTTCGACATCGACGGCCTCGATCCCGTCTTCTGCATCGGCACGGGCGTTCCGGAACCGGGCGGCCTCAGCATGCGCGATGCCCAGGTCATATTCGTGGGCTTCAGGGGCTCGACATCGTCGGCGGCGACGTCTGCGAGGTGCTCCCCATGGCCGACCCCTCCGGCCACACGGCCCTCAACGCGGCCAATCTGATGTTCGAGATCCTCTGCGTGCTCGCCGATTCGATCGCAGCCCGCCGCGGGAAGGCCGGCGCGGCGCCGTGAACCGCGGCCAGGGCGACCCCGCTTCCGGATTTTCGATCACGTCCGATCACATCGTCATGACTTCCTGCTCCAACGGGCCATCCCGAGCGGGTAGAATGCCGGCCTGAAGGAGTTTTCACGTGTCCCAGTTGAAGTATCTCTCTGCCGGCCTTGCCATGTTCCTGGCGGCCTGCAGCACCGGCTCTCACAGCGGCAATAGCGGTGCGGGTCTGAACAGCGGGTCGATCTCCTGGACCTACTACGACTACTCCTATACGCCCATCCAGGACATCGCCATAGCGGGCGGCTCCGGCCAGCTCCTGACCCAGATCATGGGCAATCCGTTCAACGTCGATCAGGAGCAGTTCGACAAGGCGGTGACCGACGCCATGTATGCCGCCCATTTCGGCCCGCCGACCCATTTCACCTCGGAGCCCGAGGGCAGCTTCAAGCGCCTCTTCTATGTGCGTCTCGGCTTCGGCGGAGAGAACCCGCTCAGCATCAACACCATCTGCACCATCCCTCCGTCCCCGCCGACGCGCAACGAGAGGGCCAATGGCAGCGTCAGCCTCGCGGCCGCCTTCTGTCAGGAGGGTCGGCCCCTGACCTATCTCGAGGGCGGCGGCAGGGGCTATACGGGGCCCGACGATCCCCGCTTCATCGCGTTCATGAAGAACGTGACCTCCCAGCTCTTCCCGCCGAACAACCCGAACAACCCGCTACGCCGCGACGGCCAGTCGGGCGGCTGCCACCGGCACTTTAGCTGCTAGGCTTGGAGGGGGCTCTGCGGAGCGCCGGCGACGGAGGGCGCCTCAGCTCGCCCCCACCTGGAAGACAGCGCCCTCGCGACCCTGCGACAGCTTGAAGCCGGGCCGAGATTGCCGCACGGCCTCTTCGAGCAGGCGATCGAGCGTCGCGTCGTCATGGGAGGGATCGTGGTGGAAGGGGACCATCTCCCTGGCGCCGACCTGGGCCGCAAACTCGAGGGCATGGCGATAGGTGCTATGGCCCCAGCCGAGACAGTGTTTGTACTGCTCGTCGGTGTACTGGGCGTCATGGATCAGGAGATCGGCATCCACCGCGAGGTCGTAGCCCGAGATCCACTCCTTTCCCGGCCATCGCCCGTTTCTGAGGCCAAGAGCAGGCTCGTGATCCGAGAGATAGGTGACGACGCCCTCCTTCGCCTCGATCCGGTAGCCGACGGTCGGGCCCGGGTGGCAGACGAGGGCCGTGCGGATCCGGAACGCGCCGATCTCGAAGGGCGCGCACGGCAGCTGATGGCAGGTGAGCCGGGGCAGGTCGCGCAGGTGGACCGGAAACAAAGGCGGCGAGAGATAGCGCGAGAGGCGCGCCTCGAGCGAGAGCGTGCTGCTCGAAGGCCCCCAGATATGGACCTCGATCGCCGGATTGTAGAGCGGGGCGAAGAAGCCCAGCCCCTGGATGTGATCCATATGCAGATGGGTCAGCAGGATGTCGATCCGGGAGATGGAGCGCGGCACCTGCTGGCCGAGGCGGCGGATTCCAGTGCCGGCATCCAGCACGAGAAGGGTGCCGTCCTCTCCGCAGACCTCGACCGTCGATGTGTTTCCCCCATAGCCCGCCGTCTCGGGGCCGGGTGCCGCGACCGAGCCGCGGGTCCCGAAGAGCGTGACGCGCGTCACGCGGCGACTTCCCAGAAGATGGCGACAGCGCCCAGAAACTCGTCCTGAAGGCCGGAGATGGGGATCGCCGCGACCTCGACATGCCGGACGGCGCCGTCCAGCCCCTTGATGAAGAAACGCGCATGGGCGGGACGGCGCTTGGTGAGCGCGATCATCAGGGGAAGGTCACTGGGCGGGACAGCCTGGCCGCTATCGTCGACGACGGTGAAGACCGAGGACCATTCCTGCGCCGGCATCACGCCGGTCTCGTCGAACCGGCGACCCAGAACAATCTCGGCGGGCTCGTTGTAGAAAAGCAGATTGCCCTTGGGATCGACGAGGAAAACGGGAACGCTAAGATAGGACGCAAGCTGGCGCATCAGGATGATCTGGATGGGATGGGTCATGGTCCCTCCCATCGAACCCTCATGGATTTCCGGCCCGATTGCAAGCCGATCGCATTTATCCGCGAAGACCAGGCGGCAGATCCGGCAATCCCCAGGGGATCACAACCCTTGCGGCGCCGTCACATGGGCTTTGGCCATCTCGCGATCGATTGCGGGATTGATCGCCCGCGCCGCGGCGAGATCGGCGACCGCCTGTACCCTGTCGCCCAGCGCCGCATGGGCGACGCCGCGGCCGAAGAGCGAGGTATCGATCCTGGGCTCGAGCTTCAGGGCGGCATCGTAATCGGCGATGGCGAGATTGGGCTGCCCGGCGCGCAGATGCACATAGCCCCGTGAATCGAGGGTCATGGCATCCTCCGGCTCGATCGCGAGCGACGCGTCGCAATCGGCGAGCGCGCGGTCGAGATCGCCGAGCAGCGCAAGGGCGAAGCAGCGATTGTTATAGGCCATGGCATCGCGCGGATTGAGGGAGATGACGCGGCTATAGTCCTCGATCGCCCCCGCATAGTCGCCTCGCATATTGCGGATGTTGCCCCGCGTGCCATAGCCGCCGAGGGAAGCCGGATCCAGCGCGATGGCGGCCTCCGCATCCGCCAGCGCCTTGTCGAGATCGCCCGTCGCCCCATAGGCTGCGGCACGATCGGCATAGGCAGCGGCGAGCTTGGAATCGAGGCGGAGCGCCGCGTCATAGTCGCGGATCGCATCCTCGGGACGGTCCATATCTCGCAGGACCTGGCCGCGGTTGAGATAGAGCAGCGGGAAATCCGGCGCCAGCTTGATGGCGGTCGTCTGATCCGCCAGCGCGCGGGCGTAGTCGCCTCGCCTGCGATAGATATTGGCGCGGTCGATATAGGCGCCGAAGGAATCGGGATTGAGGCGGATGGCCGTATCGAAATCGGCAAGAGCATCGTCGATCCGGTTCATGGACTGGTAAATCAGGCCACGACTGAGATAAGCATCCGGCAGCTTCGGATCGAGCTCTATGGTCTTGTTCTGGTCCGCGAGGGCCTGGGGCAGATCGCCGGAGAGGCGATGGGCTTCGCCCCGATTCAGATAGGCCGGCGCGGAATAGGGATCGAGATCGATCACCTCGTCGAAATCGGCGATGGCGAGCTTGTACTGGCCGAGGGCGGCGTGGATCGCGCCCCGATTCAGATATCCCATCTGAAGCTTGGGCTCGAGGCGGATCGCCGCCTCCTCATCGGCCAGCGCCTTGTCGTAGTCGTGCTGGAGGCGATAGGCCTCGCCGCGATTGCCAAGAGCCATGGCCGAGCCGGGATCGAGAGCGATCGCCGCGCTGAAATCCTCGATCGCCTTGGCGGGCTGACCGGCGTGCAGATAGATGGCGCCGCGATTGTTGTGCGCCGTGGCAAGCGCCCCGTGGCTCTTCCCCGGCGTGGCGATCACCCGCGAGCAGGCCGCGATGACATCCTCCACCGTGACCGCCGTGGCGCTCACCGATTTGTAGCAGAGATCGGCATCGCCCGGCTTCTCCTGGGCCTGGGCAGCCTCGGAGAGGGCCGCGGAGAGGAAGGCGCAGGCGAGCAGCGGGCCGGCGAGGCGACGGCCGGGAGCGAGAGGCATTGCGAGCCATCCGAAAGAGGCGACAGGAAGCCTCTAGCCCGGGATGTCCGGTCAGGCAAGAGGGACGGCTGCGTGCACCTCGCGCAGCGTCATCCGGTTGTCATTGTGGAGGGGAAATCGCGGGGCACGTCCCGGACGCTCGCGGGGCGAGCGCCCGGATGTGGCCTCCGAGATGGTGGTCAATCCAGCTGGCGAAACTCCTCCGCCTGCTGAACGAGCACGAAGGCCCGTTTCGCGAGTCCGCGCTTTTCATTGCGGTCGGCGGCGGCGGCGATGAGGTCAAGCAGCTTGCGGGCCTCCGCACGAAGCTCCTTGGCCGATTCCGTGTGATGGTCCTGCTCGTAGATCATGGCGCGCATCCTTTGCTACTTGCTGGCGATGCCACCCCAAGGCGTTTCCTCCAAAACGAGATATTAGGGATGACCGGTTGGCACTCTATTAATCCGCTGTTCCGAGTCTTCGCATCCTCACGCAGATTTGTGCTGTCCCTCAGCCGAAGCTAGTACCGGTTCCGTGACCGCGCGCTGACACGCCGATGAAAGCCTTGTCATGTCGTCCAGTCTCGCGGACAGTAGGAAAAAAAATGCGAAAAAAATAAGGCAAGCTGCCAAGGGAGAGACCTGCATGATCCATCACGTCAAGGACCGCTTTCCCGAGCACGCCGAGACCATCGAGGCGCTCAACCAGACGAACTCGGGTTTCGAGGAGCTGGTCCACCGCTACGGCCATGTCGTCGAGCGCCTGCTTCATCTGGGCTCGACGACATCGGAATCGCTCCCCGAGGTCGAAGGGCTGCGCAAGCGGCGCGTGGCGCTGGAGGAAGAACTGCTGCTGGCGATCAACAGCAATCGGATTTAATGGCCGCTGCGAGGCTGCGGGAGTTCAGCGCAGCGGCAGGCCCTGCTGCCTGAGATCGGCGCGCAGCTCCGCCGCCGTCTTGAAGTGATGGCCCTGCATGCCGAAGGCGCGGGCCCCTTCCACATTCGCCAGGTTGTCGTCGATGAAGACGCAGTCGGCCGGTGCCAGCCCGTGACGCTCGCAGAGCAAGGCATAGATTCGCAGGTCCGGCTTCAACAGCTGCTCATGCGCCGAGACGATGATTCCCTCGAAGCCGCCGAGAAATGGGTAGCGGTTCCGGGTGAGGGCGAATTTCTCGCCGGAGAAATTGGTGATGGCATAGGTCTTCACCCCGGCGGCGCGCAGCTCCTCCAGGATCGCGACCGATTCCTCCACCGCGCCATCGAGAGTCTCGAGCCAGCGCTCGTCGAAGGCGCGGATCAGCGCCTCATGCTGCGGAAAGAGGGCGACGCGCTCGGCGACACCCTCGGCGAAGGGCCGGCCGCGGTCCATCTCCAGATTCCATTCGGGGGAACAGATCCGGGCGAGGAAATCCTCCCGCTCCGCCTCGTCGGCGATGAGCTTGCGGTAGAGATTGCGCGGATCCCAGCGGATCAGGACATTGCCGACATCGAAGACGGGAATGGGTGCGGGCATGATCTGGCGGCGACGGTTTCGGGGCCGCCACTCTAAAGCACATCGACGTGAAGACAACCACTCTCCGTCATGCCCGCGAAAGCGGCATGACGGAGAGAGAGAGAGAGAAGACCGCCGGCGGCTATGCCGCGACGCGGCGCAGGGCCTGGGCCATGCAGTGGATGCCGCCGCCGGTCTTCGAAATCTCGCTCATGTCGATATCGGCGACCTCGAAACCGCGGGCCTTCAGCTGCTTGATCAGAGTCTGGCTGACCTTGGGGGCGATGACGCGGTCGCGCCCCAGGGACATGAAGTTGCAGCCCAGCGCCATGGTGTCCTGGAATGGCACGTCGATGATCTCGTGGCCCTTGCCTTTCAGCCAGTCGACGATGCCGGGCTCGATGCAGGCGAGGCAGACGGCGGTGAGCTTGGGCGCGATCGGCACGACCATCAGATCGATATGGACGTAGTACTCGTCGAAGAAGGCAAGCCGCGTCTCCCAGCCCTCCTTCTTGAACCAGCTCTCGACCTGGCGCGCGCCCTCCTCCTGGGTGCGGGCCCCCCCGCAGCCGATGAGCACGCAGCCCTCCTCGATGACGTCGAAATCGCCGCCCTCGAAGGTGCCGGCGGTGACCATGTCGTAGATCGGAATCCCGAGGCGCTCATAGCTGCGGATGGCGGCGTAGTTCTCGCCCCGGCGCCACCAATTGGCCATGGCGGTGATGATGGCCCCATAGGGCGTCATGACGCTGGAGTCGCGGGAATAGACCTGCATGGGCAGCTCGGGCTCGGGATGATGCCAGTGCACCGTCACGCCGAAATGCTCATAGGCCGCGGTCAGCTCCTTATGCTGGGCCTGGGCCACCTGGATGTTGGAGGGGTTCTCGCGCAGATGCTTGCGGGAGAGGGAGCTGGTGGCGAGATGGCGCAGATAGGCCGGCGATCCCAGCAGCACGTCGCTCAGGGGATCGGTCTCGTTACGGAAGCCCCAATGGGTCAAGGGCTTCGTCCCGCCTGCCGGATTGCGGCGCTGGAGCGAGAAGGGTTCGGCGGTGATGCGTTCCTGGAGCGTCATGGCTCTCTCCCTCGTCAGTAATGGGGGGTCAGAAATTCTGGGTTGTCGGAATCCACCACTCGCGCCCGCGCCGGGTGGTCACGTATTCCGGCCAGCGGAACTGGATCGGCGCCGGATAGTCGCAGAGCGGTGGAATCCATTTCTTCCCGCCGGCGCCGCCCTCGGTGCGCTCGACGAACTCGCGCTGCGCCGCTGCACGCGCGCCTTCATCCTCGAGCAGGCGCAGCGCCGTCAGCGCCACACATTTGGCTGCGCTTTCGACCATCGGATCGATGGTGAGGGGAATTCCGCCCAGCGCATTGGCGACCCAGGCGGGATAGCGGAAACCCGGCGGCGCCTTCAGCGCCGGGCGCGCGACATAGACCCGCGAGGTCGGCGCATGCCAGCACATGTCGGTGTAGTCGTCAGAGGTCGAGTTCGCCTGGGATGGCGGAAGGTCCCGGCGCAGGATGCGCTCCGCCTCCTCCGGATGGGTCAGGTGCTCGATCTCCTCGAGAAACGGCCGCTCCATGGGGGCGAGGCCCAGATTGGCCTGGATCTCGCGGGCGATCTTGCGCGCCGCCTCGCCCCATTTCGGCGCACCGGCGGCAGCGAGGGATTCGAAGGTGATCCGCGCCATGGCGTGGTTGGGCAGGCCCGGCCGAGACTTGCAGACCCAGTGGCGCTCATGGCGGCACTGGGTCATGGCGGCGGCCGCGGCGGCATTGCGGTCGAGCACGGCGGTCACCTGCTCCGCCATCTCGATGGTCGGAACGCGCATGAGGTACTGGATCTCCGCCAGCCCCGCAGGGAGATTGTCCGCCGTCGCCTGGCCCGCGGTCAGGATCGCCTCGCTGATGGACCAGCCGCCCTGATGGGGCAGCATGGAATCGCGCAGCGATTTCGAGCTCTGATACATGAGCATCAGCGCGTCATTGGCGCCGGGCGCGCGCACGCCGGAATGAGCCTGCGGGATCGGCGAGGCGGTGTCGCCATCCTTTCGCTCCTGGGCCAGCCATCCTTCCGGCTCATCGCAGAGGAAGCGATAGATCATCGCATAGGCGGCGCCGCAATGGGTGTTCCAGCGCACCGTGTTGCAGAGCGGCAGCATGTAGAAGGGATGGAAGGAGATCATGCCGGCGAGGCCGTCGTAATAGCCCTTCGCCGCATGGATTGGCTTGGAGCCACGCACCTTCTCCGCGGGCTCGCCGGTGAAGCGCAGCGTTCCCTTGATGCCGTGGCGCTCCATCGCCGCCTTGCAGGCCAAGAGCCCGCCGAGGCTGCCGGTGCCAAGGCCGGAATGAGGATCGGTATGGCCGCCGGCATGGGGGCTGAGGCCCGGGCGCGGCCGCTTGACCGTCGCCGCATCCTGGCAATTGCCCGGCACCGCGTCATATTCGGCATACATGCCGATGGCGGGGCCGCTGCCATTCGACCCCCCATTGTTCGACCAATGCGCTGCGAAGGCCGTGGGCATGCCGCCGGAGCCTTCCTCAACGGTGAAGCCCTCGCGGCGCAGCAGAGCCACATACCAGGCCGCGGACTCGTATTCGCGCCAGGCCGTCTCGCCGAGGTCGAAGATATGCTTCGTCCAGGCCGAGAGATCGCCTTTGCGCGCCTCGACGAAGGCCATCGCGGTCTGCTGGGCCGAGCTGGTCATTGCCGGATGCCTCCCTGCCGACCACAGTAATGGGTGAATGCGGCTTTCTAAAAGTGATATGTTTTCCTCGTTTCGGCAAATTTCATTCACCTGAAGGTCGAGCTTGCGCATCCCCTCCACCCAGGCCCTCCGGGCGCTCGATTCCTTCGCGCGGCATGGCAGCGTCTGGCGGGCCGCCGACGAGCTCAGGCTCACCCGCAGCGCCGTCAGCCACCAGCTGCGCCTCTTGGAGCGCGAGCTGGGCTTCGAGCTTCTCCAGCGCCAGGGGCGCGGCGTCGGCCTGACGCCGCGCGG
>DATFRE010000496.1:0-8456 GCA_035263545.1 Dongiaceae bacterium | reverse complement strand
GAGACGGAGATCGGCACGGCAGCCGTGCAAGCCGCCCGCACCGCCGGGGTCCAGCACCTGATCTGGTCCACCTTGCCCGACTGCGAGAGGCTGACCGGCGGGCGCCTCAAGGTCGTCCATTTCACGGGAAAGGCGCGGGTCGATGCGGCCGTCAAGGCGGCCGGGTTCGCGCACCACACATTCGTGATGGCGCCCATGTACTACCAGAACTTCCTCACGATGATGGCGCCCGAGAATCTGCCGAATGGCGGCCGCGGCTGGACGGTGCCGATCGATCCCACGGCACGCATGATCCACGCCGGCAACGCCACCGAGGTCGGCCGCGCCGTTGCCGCCGCCTTCGCGGCCGGCGACCGCCTGCCCGACGGCAGCTATCTGGGCGTGTGCGGCGGCCTCTATTCCTTCAACGACTTCGTCGAGATCCTGAACAAGCAAGGGCACAAGCTGCAGGTGATGCAGGTCCCTCCGGCCGTCTATGACGGCTTCTACCCGGGGGCCTCCGAGATTCGCGAAATGCTGCAGTACTTTGCGGAGCAGACCTATTTTGGCCCCGAGCGCGAGCGCTACATCGCCGCGGCCCGCGCCCTCGTCCCGGAGGGATTCACGAACTTCGCGGATTGGGCGCGTGTCCATATGAAGGCGGCTTGAAGCGGAGCCCCGGCTCATCGAAGGGGCGCCGCTCGAAATGCCTCTGCAATGGCGTCGTAGGCCGGCTTGCGGCGAAAGCGGTCATCCAGCGGCAGCGGGCGGGCCGAGAGGCCGTCAGACCGACGGAACTCCGGCCGATCTCCGCGCGTAATCCAGCTGTCCTTGTCGGTTAGTCCCCAGGTGACGACTCCGATGGTGGCCCGGTTGTCCAGCACCACGTCGAGGTAGCGCCTGTAGAGTGATGCGACTTCCGCGTCCCGCGTCGGAATATCCGACGGAGATCCGCGGTCGACGACATCGAGCTCCGTGACCATGATCTTGAGGCCCCGATCCGAAATCTCCTTGAGGAAATCGGCGAGGCTCCGATCATCGAGCTTCCAGTTGTAATCCGTGGCGAGATGACTCTGGATGCCGATAGCGTCGATCGGCGTGTTCCTGCGCCGAAATCCGTCCACGATGTCGAGCATTGCACGCCGGCGACGGCGTCCATCCCCATCGTGATATTCCAGGCCAAACTCGTTCAAAGTGAGGAGCGCCTGCCCGTCCGCCTCCCGAGCCGTGCGGAAGGCAATGTCCAGATAGTCGGGTCCGATCTTTTCCAAGAAGACGGTGTCGCGCAGGCCGTCAACGCGATCGCCCATCTGGATCGCCTCATTGACGACGTCCCAGGAGTGGATGCGACCGGCGAAGTGGCTACACATGGCATGGACGTGGTCCCGCAACGCTCGTATTGCAGCATCCCCGTCAGGCACTTCGGCGAACCAGGTCGGTACCTGGCCGTGCCAAACCAGCGCATGGCCCCGAAACTTGAAGTCATGTTTCGATGCCCAGGCATGGACCGCATCGGCCCGAGAGAAGTTGGTTGAGGTCGGCGTCGGCGACACGCCACGCCATTGCATCTCCAAAGCCGAGACGACGAGACGACATTCGCGGGCGAACACGGCGGCGTAGGTTGGGTCATTCATCAAGGAGGTGCCGCGCACAACGCTTCCGTATAGGAGCCCACGAGAGGAAGCAACGCTGCCCAGTCCGGCCTCGGCCAGGGCGTTGCCGGCGAGGGATGAGGCTGGCAGGCACGCGGCGAGGCTATCCATGATTTGAAGGAATCTACGGCGAGACAGCGTATTCATATTCGTGTCTATCAGTCGGATCTCCATGGCCGCACTCAGCCGTTCATTGGCGGCGCCGCAACCTCGTCGACTCTTACGGCTTCCGCTCCCAGCCCAGCTTCGCGATCTCGATGCCCTCCAGATTCGGCAGCAAGGCGGCAATATAAAGCTGGCCATGTGATTCAACGATTTCCGGCGCCGCCACGGGAAGCGTTTCGACCAGGTAGCGATCGTCATCGACCCCGAAGTCCGTGGGATCCTTCGAGCGATAGACGCGGGTTTCGGCATTCCCGCCGTAGCGCTGCGTCCTGAAGAGATAATAATATCCCGACTTCTCCTGGTAATACACGAACGGGCATTCGGCAGCTATCCGTTCCGGCGTCGCCGCCTTCCGCGACGATTTTCGCATCGCTCCAGTGCAACAGATCCGATGAGCTTCTCATCAAGACGGCATCTGGCATGAGGTGCAAGGACGCCCGGTTCGATGCCGATGAATCACTTGCCTCGAATCTCGTGCCCGGGTTTGCGGAATAGTAGGTGTAGAACAACCCGTCGACACGGATCGTCATCGGGTCGCGGGTGCCGAACCCGTCGGAGAACATGCCGACCTTGCCGCTCGGCGATAGCCGGCGGCGAAACAGCTTGCCGTCCTGGCTTGTCGCCAGCGCGATATGATCGCCTACACCATAAAACATCAGGTATCGACCCTGATGCCGCATGACATAGGGCGCCTGCAGCATTCCCTCGACTTCCCCCACTTTCGTATCGGAGGTCATGGCGATTCCCATCGGCCGCCAGTCGCGATCGGTCAGCCGCTTGGCCTCCCAACGATAGAAAAGGCGTGTCCATCCGGGATAGGCCGTCGACCGGATGCAGGACCATAGCTGCCATGTCCCGTCCGCTGCCTGCCAGATCGCAAAGTCGACGGGCTGCTGGCGGTCCGTCGTGAACCGACCCAGATCCGGGTTCCCGGAAATCCGCCACCATTGTCCTTCGATCCGGGGGACCAGCACGACATCGGCCGCCCTGGCATGTTGAGCGAGGATCAAGCCCGTGATCAGGACGAATGCAGACGCTAGCCGGACGAGGATGAGATCGGGCTTTGCGATCATGAGCCCATCCTACCTTTCGCGTGACAGCGGTCCGGACTGGTCCCCACGCAGCTGCCGCCCGACCGAAAGGCGCCGAGGCCAGGCCGGTCTAGTGACTGCGAACGAGTGGGGCGAATCTCACCTGAAGCACGTTCCTGGCCTGGATTTGGCCGTCATGTCCCTTGATTAGCAAGTACAGGTGCTGTTCGTCGTCGCTCCCCACAGGAAGGATCATCCTGCCCCCCGGCTTCAGCTGATCGAGCAGCAGCGGAGGAATCGTCTCCGGTGCCGCCGCGACAATGATCTTGTCGTATGGGGCATGCTCCGGCCATCCGCGAGAGCCGTCGCCGATCCTGAATTCAATATGCCCGTAGCCCAGCCCCTCAAGCCGCTTGCGGGCCTCTTGTGCCAACTCCTCGATGATCTCCATGGTGTAAACACGGTCCGCCAGTTTGGCGAGAATTGCGGCCTGATAGCCGAGCCCGGTGCCGATCTCCAGAACGGCATCCATCTCGTCGATCTCGAGCAATTCGGTCATGAGCGCCACGATGAACGGCTGGGAGATCGTTTTGCCGAAGCCGATCGGGAGCGGCACATTGAGATAGGCCAGCTCGCGGAGCTCCGTCGGCACGAAGTCATGCCGAGGGACAGACGCCATCGTCGTCATGACGCGATCGTCAAACCGATCCCTGCCGATCAGAGCCGAGACGAGCCGCACCTCCATGGCAATGATCTCGACCATTTCGGCGCGGAGCGTGGCAAAGTCGAACTCTTCGGTGCTCGGCATTCTGTCAGCCAAATGCGTCGTTGGAGGCGCGCGGGATCGCGGTCCCAAGGGGAACGATTCTACCACATCCGGCGCTTGTCGGTGCTGCCGACAGACGCTCGGATGAGCGGGCCAGCAGCTGGCAATCCCCTACTCCGCGAGGGTGCCACCAAGAAATGAGGCGCCCCGCCGCACCGCTTTGGGCTAGAGTTTCGCCATGCTTCCCACCATCTTCCGGACCCGCGGCGATCAAATCTTTCCCGAGCTCACGCCGGCGGAGCTGGACCGTCTGCGACGCTTCGGCACCCTGCGCCGCTACGCCGTGGGCGAGCATCTGATCAAGGTCGGAGAGCGGGGCCCCGGGATCTTCGTCATCCTGAGCGGGGTGGTGGCGGTGAACCGGCGCGAGGCGCTGGGTGCTGCGATGCCCATCACCGATCATGGGCCGGGACATTTCCTGGGCGAGCTGGCCCAGCTCTCCGGCCGCCCCGCTTTGGTGGATGGCCTTGCCAAGACCGAGGTCGAGGCGGTGGTGATACCGCCGGAGAAGCTGCGCGCCGTGCTGGTGGCCGAGGCGGAGCTGGGCGAACGCCTCATGCGCGCCTTGATCCTCCGGCGCGTGGCCCTGCTGGAGGTCGGCGCCGGCGGGCCCGTCATCATCGGCCATGCCGAGGATGGCGACGTCCTGCGGCTGGAGAGCTTCCTGCGCCGCAACGCCCATCCCCATCAGATCCTGGACCCGGCAGTAGAGGAAGGGGCGCGCGACCTCGTCGAACGCTTCCATCTCACCGAGGGCCAGCTCCCGATCGTCCTCTGCCCCAACGGCGAGCTCCTACGCCGGCCGACGGAGAACGAGCTCGCGCGCTGCATCGGCCTGGTCGCCCGCATCGATCCCGACAAGGTCTATGACGTGGCCATCGTCGGGGCCGGGCCCGCGGGGCTGGCCGCCGCCGTCTATGGCGCTTCCGAAGGGCTCTCGGTGCTGGTGCTGGACAGCCGCGCCTTCGGCGGCCAGGCCGGCGCCTCGCAGCGGATCGAGAACTATCTGGGCTTCCCGACCGGCATCACCGGCATCGCGCTCATGGCGCGCGCCTACAACCAGGCCCAGAAGTTCGGCGCGGAAATAGCCATCCCGGACGAGGTGGTGACCATGACCGACGCGCCGCCCGGCGGCCTTGCCCGCTTCCGGCTCACCATCGGCGAGGAAACGGCCTCGGCCAGGACCGTGGTCATCGCCAGCGGCGCGAAGTATCGCCGGCTCGAGCTCGACAATCTCGACGAGTTCGAGGGGGGCAGCGTGCATTACTGGGCTTCGCCCCTGGAGGCGAAGCTCTGCGCGGACCAGGAGGTGGGGCTGGTGGGTGCGGGCAACTCCGCGGGCCAGGGCGCGGTCTTCCTCGCCTCGCGGGTGCGCAAGGTCACCATGCTCGTGCGCGGGCCCGATCTCGGCGCCACCATGTCGCGGTATCTCGTCGACCGGATCGCCGCCCAGCCCAATATCGAGGTCGTGACCGGAAGCGAGGTCATCCGCCTCGAGGGCAAGGATGGCCAGCTGGACGCGGTCACCTGGCGCAACCGCGGCAGCGGCGCGGAGACCCGCCGGACGATGCGCCACCTCTTCCTCTTCATCGGTGCGTCCCCCAATACCGACTGGCTCTCGCAATGCAATGTGAAGCTCGATGACAAGGGCTTCGTGCGCACGGGAGAGGATCTGTCGAAGGATTGCGCCGCTCTCGAGACCAGCCGCAAGGGCGTCTTCGCCATCGGCGATGTCCGCGGGGGCTCGGTCAAGCGCGTGGCCGCCGCCGTGGGCGAAGGCGCCCAGGTCGTGGCCGCGATCCACGCCTTTCTGGCGAACCACCGCTAGAGCGCCCGCCCAGCCGGCCCGAGCATTCCGGCAGTCCGTCATTCCCGTTCGTCGGGACGGCGAGCCGTGCACCGTTTACCTGCCATAGATCCCAGAATCCTGGCCCCTCGCCCGCCGACTTGTGGGCTATGCTCCCAGCCGAGGTCCCGGCAAGGAAGCCATGCAGATGACGGAAGCAGCCTTCGATCCGTCCCTCTATGTCGATCTGGAGCGCTTTCCGCTCCATGATCTGGTCGGCAGCCGCAATGCGGAATTCGTGGCACGGTGCCGCGACATGCTCGCGGAAACCGGCGCCTGTAATCTCCAGGGCTTTATCCGGCACGAGATCGTCGGCCGCCTGGCGGCGGAAGCCTGGGGACTGGCACCTCTGGCCTATGACAAGAACACGCGGCGCAATGCCTACTTCACCAAGGACGATCCGGCCCTTCCGCCCGACCACCCGATGCGGGCCTTCTTTGCCCTCAGGATGTCTCAGCTTGCCAATGACGCGATTCCAAAATCCGCCGCCCTTCAGCGGCTCTACGAATGGGATCCCCTGACGGAGTTCGTTCGCCGCGTCGTCGACCTCCCGGCCCTCTATCGCGTTGCTGATCCATTCCTGGCCTTGAACCTCACCTATCTGAAGGCGGGGGATCTTCAACCATGGCACTACGACCACAACGAGTTCACGGTAACACTTCTGCTCCAGCCCGCTGAGGCCGGCGGCGAATTCGAGTACGCGCCAGGAATCCGCTCCCCGGGCGATGAGAACTTCGAGTCTGTCGGCAAGCTCTTTGCCGGGGACTATGGCGATGTGTGCCGGCTGCCTCGCAGCGCCGGAACCCTGACGATCTTCAAGGGGCGCTACGCCATGCACCGGGTGACGGAGGTGCAGGGAAGCCGGACGCGCATATCAGCGCTCTTGAGCTACGACAGCCTCCCCCATCAGTTCGCAGACGACGAGACCAATGCCTTCATCTACGGCCCTCGCGTGGCGGCTATCCTGGCGGCCAGAAGCGACGGTACCGGCCAGGAATGAAGGTCCGGTTTGGGAGCGCCCGCGTGCTTGCTCATTGTCGTCGATCACCTCAACCAATAATCTTTCAACTCTTGGCCAACCAGGGGAGGAAACATGTCCACGAAACTCATCGCGCTGCTCGCGGCGGTGGCTGCCGGCCTGATCTCGCTCTCCGCCGCCGCGGACGAGCTTTCCCTGAAGGGAACATGGACGGGCCATCGCGAGCGCATCGCGGAGAAGGAAGGCTATCGAAACGGCACGGCGACGCTGGTCGTCGCCGAGCAGCAGGGGCTGACCTTCAAGGGCACGATGCACTGGTCGACCCCGGCCGGCGACATGCATGACGATCTCGCCGGCGCCTTCACGCCCGGTGGCAAAACCATCATGGGCTCCGACGCCGAGGGGACCTATATCTTCAATCTCCTCGATAACAACACCCTGGATTATTGCTACTCGGAGCATGGCGAGAACTTCAAGACGACCTGCGCCCGCCTCACCCGCCAGCCCTGATTCTATTGCCCGTCATACCGGCGAGAGAACGGCGGCCAGGCTGCAAATGCGATAACCCGCCCCCGCTCCGCGCCCCCAGGTCCGGCCGGTGGCGCCCGATTGGGGGTGGTCACCCCGCCCGCGGGAGCCGCCGGCCGGGATCCTTTCAGCTCGCCGCGACGCGACGCGGCACAGGATGATAATGGGCCCGGCTGGCTGCGGTGCGCATCAGCCGGCGATGGGCGGCCCCCGTCAGGGCGATCAGAAGGCGCCTGAAGGCGCTGGGACGAGCGAAATGGGCCGCGAACTCCCAGTTGATTTCGATCGCACGCCAGTAGCTTTGCCGCCACTCGCCGAAGGCGACGGCAAGCTCGGCCTCCTGGTCCGGCTTGATGGCCAGAAGAGAGCAGTCGCATTGCGCGCTCAGCTGAACATCGCCCTTGGGCCCGAAGCTGAACCTGTGATGGCTGGGAAGGTGATGCAGCCAGCCGTGATCCATCTCGAACATTTCCGGGGTGGTGCGCAGCGCGGCTGTCATGGGGCTCACGTCGAGATAGGCCATTGGATCCTCCGTTGTTGACGCTTCGGCCAGCATCGCCCCGCCAGTTTTGGCTCCCTGATGATGATCCGGTATCGATGAATGGTTTTTCCGAGTTCAAGGTTCCAGAGCGGCGGCCAGCTTGGCGGCTGCGATCAATCAGGAGCATCGGGGCCCGGTCTCGCCCGCCCCCGGCCTGCCCTCGATAGTCGGGCGGTCTGCACCTAGATAGACTAGGCGGCACATCGCCGAAGTGAGGGCAGAGATGAGCGAAACTGCAAGCGCGGCATCACGGGCACTGGTCGATCGCGCCGCCGACTGGCTGATGGCGCAGGCGCTGAGGGATGCCGATCTCGAGGCCGTCGTGCGCGGGTCCTGCGAGCGGCTGCACGGCGCGAGGGTGCCGCTGGCACGGGTCCAGTTCTCCTTTTCCGTGCTGCATCCGCTCTATCGCGGGGTGGGATATACCTGGCGGAGCGGCCGGGGACTGCGGGTCGACGCCTTTCGGCATCGGGCAGGCGATGCGCCGCCCGAGCGCTTCATCAAAAGCCCCTATTTTCACCTGCTGAAGCATGGGCTCGATCACCTGCGCCGGCGGCTCGATACCGGCGGCGCGGCCGAGTTTCCCATCCTCGAGGAGCTGCGCCAGGAGGGGCTGACCGATTATCTCGCCTTCGCCAGCAGCTTCGTGATGGGAAAGGGCCAGGGCATGGTCGGCTCCTGGGCGACCGACCAGCGCGGCGGCTTCACAGATGGCGAGATCGAGGCCTTGCTCGGGATCCAGGATTCCCTGGCGGTCGCCTGCAAGATGGTTATGCGCGGCGGGCTGGCGAAGAGCACGCTTGCGACATATCTCGGCAGCAGCGCCGGCGAGCGCGTTCTCTCCGGGCAGATCAAGCGCGGCGACGGTGAGACGACCCGCGCGGCCATCGTCTGGGGCGATCTCAGGAA
>DATFRE010000495.1:0-5471 GCA_035263545.1 Dongiaceae bacterium | reverse complement strand
TGATCGAAGCCGGGCTCGGGCCGATCGAGGTACTGGTCAACAACGCGGGGATTACCCGGGACACAACCCTTCAGCGCATGACCTTCGAGCAGTGGAACGATGTCATCCAGACCAACCTCACCTCCTGTTTCAACATGTGCCGATGCGTGATCGAGGGCATGCGCGCCCGCAGCTTCGGGCGCATCGTCAATATCGGCTCGATCAACGGCCAGGCCGGCCAGTACGGCCAGGTCAACTACGCCGCCGCCAAATCCGGCATCCACGGCTTCACCAAGGCGCTGGCCCAGGAAGGGGCCAAGGCCGGCATCACCGTGAATGCCATCGCGCCGGGCTATATCGATACGGATATGGTGCGCGCGGTCCCGGCCCCGGTGCTGGAGAAGATCATCGCCAAGATTCCGGTGGGCCGCCTCGGCCATGCCGAGGAGATCGCTCGCGGCGTTCTCTTCCTCGTCGCCGATGACGCGGGATTCGTCACCGGGTCGACCCTCTCCATCAACGGCGGCCAGCACATGTATTGAGCGGGGGGCGGCAACCTAGCTGGCCGCGCCTCTTTCGCTTATGGTCTGCGCTCTGTCCCATGAGGAAGGAGTGCAGGCCGTGGCGCTGGTGAAGTTGATCGAATACGAGGACGCAAGTCCCGAGGTGCGCGCCGTCTACGACGACATCATGACGAGCCGCAAGGTCGATTGGGTCAACAACTTCTGGAAGGCGCTGGCGGGGGATCCCGCGACCCTCAAGCGGACCTGGGAGAGCGTCAAGCAGGTGATGGCGCCGGGTGCGCTCGATCCCTTGACGAAGGAGCTGATCTATATCGCCGTCAGCGTCACCAACAATTGCGAGTATTGCATCAACAGCCATACCGCCTCGGCGCGCAAGACCGGCATGACGGACGCGCAATTCGCCGAGCTCATCGCCGTCATCGGCATGGCCAACGAGACCAACCGCCTGGTCAACGGCTACCAGGTCGAGGTCGACGAGCGCATCGCCAAGGCGGCGCGGCAGAATTAGGGGGCCTGCTCAGCTCGGGCGTCGCCATCCTCTGGGCGAAGGATGTCGTCCGCCGCTTGGCCGCGGAAACAGCGGGCTGACGGTAGAACGGCGGGGCGGCGCCCAGCCGGGGGGCGCCATCTCGAAAGCGGCGAAGTCGAAGGCCGGCGTCACCATGCAGGCGGCGAGGGTGTAGAGGCCGAGCGAGCGTGCCGATTGCCACACCCTGCGCTCGACCAGGATCTGGGGTTCCTCGCCATTGGCGACATCGGTGCCGAGCTTGCGCTCCTCCAGCCCGCCGCCCTCGGCAGCCGTGAGCAGCTCGAGCGGCGAGCCCGCATGAAACATCCAGATCTCGTCGGCATCGTTCACGCGATGCCATTGGGAGACCTCGCCCGCCTGCAGCAGGTAATAGATCAGGGTCACATGGCCCCGCGAGCCATCCGTCGGGCGGTGGCGATAAGTCTCGCGGAAATGCCCACCCTCGGGATGCGGCTGAAGCCCGAGCTGGGCGATCAAGGCCGTGGCCGTATCCGAGATCGGGCGGTTCATCGGCTTGCGGGTGCGCTAGTTCGCCTTCGTCGTCTTCATCGAGGGGCGATCGGAGAAGGATTCGAACCAGCGGGCGAGCTTCGGATGGCCCCGGCGCCAGTCCTCGGCGGCGAAGCGGAAATCGAGATAGCCCAGCGCGCAGCCGATGGCGATGAGCCCGATATCGAGCTCGTTGCCGAACCTGTCCACCTCGCCCTCAAGCGCATCGAGGCCGGCAGAGACCTTCGCGCGCTGCGCCGCCATGCCTGAGGGCGACTTCTCGTTGTCCGGCCGCAGGCTTTCCAGGCGCCGGCCGACCGCGGCATCCATCATGCCATCGGCCAGCGCCTGGCGTCGGAGCGCCGTCCAGCGCGCAGGACCCGCAGCGGGAAACATCTTGGCCCCGCCATGGAGGCTGTCGAGATATTCGCAGATCACGGGCGAATCATAGAGAGCGCTGCCGTCGTCGAGCGTGAGGCTCGGAATCTTGCCCAGCGGGTTTTCCTTCACGAGGCCGCTCGCCGGATCGCTGGTGACCGTGGGCACCTGCTCGATCTTCGAGGCAAGGCCCGTCTCCATGGCCTGGACGAGGACCTTGCGGACGAAGGGGCTGGCCGGCGAGTAGCGTAGCTTCATGGAAAAAGCTCCTCCTGGAGGATCTAGCGGAAATTGTCCTTGCGGCGGCGGATCTCGCCGAAGACCTCCGAGGCCGGCGCATCGGGCAGGCCGATGGCGGCGGCGAGCCCCGGATCGTCGGCGCGCAGGAAGGGATTGGCGGCGCATTCCTCGCCCATGGTCGAGGGGATGGTGGGCTCGCCCCTTCCACGGAGCGCGGCAACGGCGCTTTCGCGCCGGCGCAGCGCCTCGTTGGCGGGATCGATGGAGACGGCGAAACGCGCATTGGCGGCGGTGTATTCATGGCCGCAATAGATGCGCGTCTCCGCCGGCAGGCGGCGCAGCTTGTCGAGGGAGGCCCACATCATCGGCGCCGTTCCCTCGAACATCCGCCCGCAGCCCAGCGAGAACAGCGTGTCGCCGCAGAAGACCGCCTTCTCCCCACGGAAATGAAAGGCGATATGGCCTCTGGTATGGCCGGGGATGAACAGGATCTCCGCAGCGGCATCGCCAAGGCGGAATGTCTCGTCCTCGTCGAGAGCGAGGTCGATGCCCGGGATGCGGGTGCGATCCGGCGCCGGACCGACAATGGCCGCACCCGTCGCCTGCTTGAGTGCGAGATTGCCGCCGGTATGGTCATGATGATGGTGGGTATTGAGGATATGCGTGAGACGCCAGCCCCGCTCCCCGGCGGCGGCGAGCACGGGGGCCGCCTCGGAGGGATCGACGATGCCGGTCTCCCCACTCGTCGAATCGTGCAGCAGATAGCCGTAATTGTCGGTCAGAAGGGGGACCAGGGCGATTTGCATGGCGGGCAGCCTATCATCGGCGCCTATGGCATAGTAGCGCCATGTGGAACGACGTCGTCGATCTGCGCGATTTCTACGCGACGCCTCTGGGACAGGCCGCGCGCCATTTCATCGGCCAGCAGGCACGCAGCCTCTGGCCCGATTTGCGCGGCCGGCGCCTGCTTGGCTTCGGCTATGCCACGCCCTATCTCGGCGCCTTTCGCGCCGAAGCGCTTTGCACCATCGCCGCCATGCCGGCGGGGCAGGGGGCGCTGCCCTGGCCCGAGGGCACGCGCGGCCTCACGCTTCTGGCCGACGAGACCCAGCTTCCTTTTCCTGAACGCAGCTTCGATCGCATCCTGCTGATCCATGCCCTGGAATTCGGCGAGCCGCCGCGCGAGATGCTGCGCGAGGTCTGGCGGCTGCTCGGCGATGACGGCCGGCTGCTGGTGGTCGCCCCTGCGCGCCGCGGCCTTTGGTCGCGCAGCGAGCGCACGCCCTTCGGCCAGGGCGAGCCTTATTCGATGTCACAGCTGACCCGTCTGCTGCGCGACAGCCTGTTCACGCCGCTGGTGACGGTCCGTGCCCTCTATCTGCCGCCCATCGCCTCGCCGGCCCTGGCGAGCTGGGGGCCAGCCTGGGAGCGCATCGGCCGGCGCTGGTTCCCGCGATTCGCCGGCGTGCTGATGATCGAGGCCGGCAAGGAGATCTATGCGGCAGCACCCCAGAGCCGGCTCCGGCGGCGGCGCACAGTCCTGCTGCCAGCGCCGGCGCCGGCATGAATCCGGCTTAGGAATATTAGCCTAGATCGAAGACCGGGCCACGCCCGAAAAATATCCCCAAGAAAAATGATTGCTTCTACACTGTGGATCAACGATTTAATCAATCCCCACAGCTGCCCGCCCCACCATTCCTCCCGTTCGTCCCCGCTCAAGGAGGGCACCTCATCGTGATCTGGGACCGTCCCCTGGCGCTGTTTCTCGACGTCGACGGCACGCTGCTGGATATCAGCCGGCGGCCGGAGGATGTCGTCGTGCCGTCCGATCTGAGGCCGATGCTCGAATCCACATCTGAGGCCCTGGAAGGCGCGTTGGCGCTGGTGAGCGGACGCTCGCTCGATGATCTCGATCGCTTGTTTGCCCCGCTGCGCCTGCGCGCCTCCGGACAGCATGGGATCGAGCTGCGGCTGGAGCCGGAGGGCGAGATCGCGGTAATGCCGGCGCGTCCGGTCGATGCGGCGCTCAGGGAAGCCGTCGAGAGGCTGGCGCGAGGACACCCGGGTGTCGAGCTCGAAGACAAGGGCATGACCCTGGCGGTGCACTACCGCGCCGCCCCGCAGCTGGGCGGTCTCCTGGCCCGCGATCTTCGCCGCCTGCTGGCGCGCGAGGGTGCGGAGATTGCGCTCTGCCGCGGCAAGATGGTCTTCGAGCTGCGCGACGCGCGCTATACCAAGGCCTCCGCCGTGGAGGCCTTCCTCGCGCGGCCACCCTTCGCGGGGCGCCTGCCGGTCTTCGTCGGCGACGACATCACCGATGAGGACGGCTTCGAAGCCGTGGAGCGTCATGGCGGCATTGCCATGCCGGTCGGCGAGGTTCATCGGCAGAGCGGCCGGACGCCCATGCGCCCCTCCACCTTCGCCGAGCCGGCGGATGTGCGGAAGTGGCTGGCAACCTTGTCGTCGACTCCCGCCTCGAAGGCCTCCTGATGCCCGATCTCAATCTCGGCGTCATCGGCAACAGCATGGTTGCCGCGCTGATCGACCGGCATAGCCGCATCGTCTGGTATTGCCTGCCGCGCTTCGACGGCGATCCGGTGTTCAGCAGCCTCCTGAACGGCGAGACGCCGGAGGCGGGATTCGCCGAGGTCGCGCTGGAGAATCGCGTCTCCTCGACCCAGGAATATCTGGTCAATACCGCGGTGCTGGTGACCACGCTGACCGACGCTCATGGCGCCACCAGCCGGATCACCGATTTCATCCCCCGCTTCAAGCAATACGACCGGATCTTCCGCCCTGCGATGCTGATTCGCCGCATCGAGGTGGTGTCCGGCGTGCCGGCGATCCGTATCCGCCCGACCGGCGATCATGGCCAGATGCGCCCGCCCCAGACCCGCGGCAGCAATCACATCCGCTACCTGCTGCCGGATTCGGTGCTGCGCCTCACCACCGACGCCCCGATCTCCTGCATCGATGCCGAGTCGGCCTTCGTGGTGACGACGCCGCTCAATCTGATCCTGGGCCCGGATGAAACCGTGCCCCGCGGCCTCGGACATCTGGTGCACGACTTCCTGGAGCGCACCATCGACTACTGGATCGAATGGACCCGCTACCTCTCCGTGCCCTTCGAATGGCAGGACGCGGTGATCCGGGCGGCGATCACGCTCAAGCTCTGCCATTTCGAGGAGACGGGCGCCATGGTCGCGGCGCTCACCACCTCGATTCCCGAGGCGCCGGGCAGCGCGCGCAACTGGGACTACCGCGCCTGCTGGATGCGCGATTCCTATCTCTCCGTTCTCGCCCTGAACCGCCTCGGGGCGACCAAGACGATG
>DATFRE010000494.1:0-5275 GCA_035263545.1 Dongiaceae bacterium | reverse complement strand
ACTTCACCGGATGCATGAAATAGACGCTGGCGTCGTGAAACCGCTCGCGGATGAGGGCGATCTCCGGCAGCGAAGCCGTGTCGAAGTGCCGGATGCCGCCGTCGTAGAGGGCACGCAGCACGCTGGGATGGGGGTTGCATTTGACCGCGTAGAGCACGCGGCCCGGGAAGAGCTCGAGGAAGCGCTGGGCCGTTTGGCGGATCACGTGGGGGCGCAGGCAATAGACGGGATAGCTCGGCTTCAATGCCTCCACCATGCTGCGCACGTCGTCGAACTGTCGGTCCACGGGCATCTCCCCACTCTTGCCGCCGGCTTCTAGCGTAACGATCGCGTGCTGTCGACCTTGCAAGCATGGCGCGGGGAGGGCAATTTCCGCTATCCTGTCGGCGGGAATCGAGGACCCCTAGGTGAGTATTCGGCGATTTTTGGCGGTTTTGCTGCTGATGGTCTTTGCGGCCCTGCTGCCAGGCCGGCTTGCGTGTGCCGAGACCCTCTCGGCCAGCGACCAGGCGATCTATCGGACTGCCTTCAAGCTGATCGAGAAGGGCAAGTGGGACGACGCCCGCGCTCTCGCGCTCACCGCCAAGAATCCCTTGCCCGCCAAGGTGATCCAATGGCTCGACCTGATTCGGCCGGGGACGGGGCGCTCGTTCGACGAGATCAGCGCCTTCATGCAGGCCAATCCCGCTTGGCCCTACCAGATCACCCTGCAATCCATGGCCGAGCGGAACATGCCGGACAATATGAGTCCCCGGGAAGTCCAGGCCTGGTTCACCAATCGCACGCCCCAGACGGCCTATGGCGCCGCCGCCCTCGCCCGGGCCCTGATCCAGCAGGGGCGAGGGGCGAACGCCGCGGACATCCTGCGCACCGCTTGGCGCGAGGAGAACTTCGACCGCGATCAGGACGAGGAAGCCTTCTACGCCGAGTTCAGCAGCTATCTCCGGCCGGCGGATAATCTGGCGCGACTCGACCGCGTGCTCTGGAACCACGACGAGACCGCCGCCCGCCAGGTTATGCCTCTGGTCGACGACGGTCACCGGGCGCTCGCCGAAGCGCGCATCGCGCTCTGGCAGGGTGATCACAACGCCCCGACCCTGGTCGACCAGGTGCCGACGGCGCTGCAGCGCGATGCCGGGCTCGTCTACGAGCTTGCCCGGAGCCGCCGCAAGCTGCAGGACTATCAGGGGGCGGCCGCCATCCTCGACCCGCCCCCCGTCAATATCGGGCGGCCCGATCTCCTCTGGCCCGAGCTTGCCGATGCGGCAAGGCGCTCGGTGCAGCGCGGGGACATGTCGGCCGGCTATCGCATCGCCAACGGCTTCGGCGCGACCGAAGGGGCAACCTTCGCCGAGGGCGAGTGGCTCTCGGGCTGGATCGCGCTCAGGGCGCTCGCCGACTACAAGGTCGCCTATGAGCATTTCACGACCCTCTATGCCGGGGTCGGGACCTCCATCAGCAAGGCCCGGGGCGCCTATTGGGCGGGGCGCGCCGCCGAGGAGATGGGCGACATGGCGACGGCCCAGAACTGGTACCGGGCCGCCGCCACCAACAATTCCGCCTATTACGGCCAGCTTGCCGCCGCGCGCCTGGGCAGCAGCGATGCCCTGACCTTCGCCCCCATGCCGCAGCCGACCGCCGCCGAGATCGCGGCCTTCAACAAGCGCGAGCTGGTCCGGGTGGTCCGCCTTCTCGGCCAGCTGGACCAGGACGACCGCACCCGCGCCTTCCTGAAGTCCATGGCCGACAACAGCACCAGCCCGGCGACCCTGCGTATGATCGCCGATCTGGGCTGGGAGCTGCATCGCGACGATCTCGCGGTCATGGTGGCCAAGATCGCCCGCGACAAGGGCGTCGACCTGATCGAGTACCTCTATCCGCTTCGCAGCGTGCCTCAGGGCCCCGGGCCCGAGCCGGCCCTGACGCTCGCCATCATCCGCCAGGAGAGCGCCTTCGAGGTGGATGCCGTCAGCCCCGCGGGCGCGCTCGGCCTGATGCAGCTCATGCCCCCCACGGCCAAGCATGTCGCCAAGGACATGAAGCTGCGCTACCGGAAGGAGGACCTGACCCGCAGCCCCGAATACAACATGCTCCTCGGCCGCGCCTATCTGCAGGAGCTTCTGGACAACTTCAGCGGGTCCTATGTCCTGGCCATCGCCGCCTACAATGCCGGCCCCGACCGGGTGAATGGCTGGATGAGCGTTTATGGAGATCCGCGCGACCGGGGCGTAGATGTGGTGGATTGGATCGAAACCATCCCCATCTATGAGACACGCAACTATGTCCAGCGCGTGCTCGAAAACCTTCAGGTCTATCGCCACCGCCTGGGCGTGGTGCAGGTGGCGCAATCACTGCAGCAGGATCTGATCCGGCGGAGCAATCCCTGAACAGCCCGCCCATGAATGATCTTGGACATGTCTCAGCGGCGGTCCAGGACCCGGTCGCCGCGTCGCCATCAGGAAGTCCAGGGTTCCGTGCCTGCCGCTATCGCAGCCAGGACGGGCTGGATCTCTATTATCGCGAATACGGCGATCCCGCGAGCGAGCAGATCCCCGTGCTCTGCCTCTCAGGTCTGACCCGTAACTCCAAGGATTTTCACGATATTGCCCTTCACCTCGCCCCTGCCCGCCGGGTGCTGACCGTCGACTATCGGGGGCGCGGGATGTCGGCCCGCGATCCCGACTGGCGCAACTACCGGCCGGAAACCTATATCGGGGATATCCTGGATCTCATGGTGGTGGCGGATGCGCCGAGGGTCGTGGTCATCGGCACCTCCATGGGTGGCCTGCTCGCCCTCGGGCTTGCAATCTTCCGTCCCGGCTGCCTCGCCGGCGCGGTTCTCAATGACATCGGCCCGGATGTGAATCCCGTCGGCTACCAGCGCATCCTCGACTACATCTCGACGGACCGGCCGCAGCCCGATTGGCCTGCGGCGATCGCCTATACGCGCGAGCTCTTCCCAACCGTCTCGATGGAGACGGAGGCCGAGTGGTGCAACCTTGCCGAAAGCACATTTCGGCTTGGCGATGACGGCTTGCTGCACTACGACTGGGATGTGGCGCTGACCCGGGCCCTGACCGCCAGCCAGGCGCGCTTTCCCGATCTCTGGGCCGTATTCCGCTCCCTCGGGAACCGTCCGGCGCTCGCGATCCGCGGCGCGCTGTCGGACGTGCTGACCGAGGCGACCTTTGAGCGCATGGCCGAGGTGAATCCGCGTCTTCTGCGTGCCACGGTGCCCAAAGTCGGCCATGTCCCTGCCCTCAATGAGAAGGAAGCGATCCTTGCCCTCGATGATTTCTTCGCTCGAGTCTGACGCCCTTCCCACGGCCGCCGACGTTGAGGCCGCGGCGCGGCGCATCGCCGGCATGGCGGTCGAGACCCCGCTCCTGGAATCCCCGGCTCTCAATGAACGCGTGGGAGGCCGCGTCTTCCTCAAGCCCGAATCCCTGCAGCGCACCGGCTCCTTCAAATTCAGGGGCGCCTATAACAAGCTGAAGCGCCTCGGCGAGCAGGGCGGCGCCCGGGGCGGGGTCGTCGCCTTCTCCTCCGGCAATCACGCCCAGGGCGTCGCCGCGGCAGCCCAGTTGCTGGGTGTCAAGGCGGCAATCGTGATGCCCTCGGACGCGCCGGCGATCAAGCTCGCCAATACCCGAAGCTATGGCGCCGAGGTCGTGCTCTACGACCGGGCGCGGGAGGATCGCGAGGCGATCGCCCAGGCGCTGGCCGAGAAGAGAGGGGCGGCGATCGTCCGCCCCTTCGACGATCCCGACATCATCGCCGGCCAGGGAACCGTCGGCCTCGAGATCCGGCAGCAAGCGAAGGCCCGCGGCCTCGATCTCGATGGCGCGCTCATCCCGGCGGGCGGTGGCGGGCTCATCTCCGGCTCGACCCTGGCGCTGAAGGCAGGCTGGCCCGCCCTTCCCGTCTATGCCTGCGAGCCGGCCGGCTATGACGATACGGGCCGGTCGCTTGCGGTCCATCGGCGGCTGACGGCCGATACCTCGGCCGCCTCGCTCTGCGATGGGCTGCTCTCGCCCATGCCGGGCAAGCTCACCTTCGCCCTCAATGACCGCCTGCTTGCCGGTGGCTTCGCCGTGACGGATGACGAGGTGCTGAGCGCGATGGCCCTCGCCTTCCGGGCGCTGAAGCTCGTGATCGAGCCCAGCGGAGCGGTCTGCCTGGCCGCGCTGCTGACGGGGAAGTTCGACGGGCGTGGTCGCAACACCGCGCTCGTCATTTCCGGCGGCAATGTCGACCCGGCCGTCTTCGTCCGGGCCCTCGAGCGCGAAGGCTGAACTCAGTCCGTCGGTGGCAGTTCGCGGATCTCCACGGTCCCGCCGGCTTCGAAGACCGGATTGCCGACCAGCAGGGATTTCGCCTGATCGAGGCTAGCGGCGTTCACCCGGATGAAGCCAGCGAGATGCGCCGTGACCGGAGGGGGCGTGCCGTTCTTGCGCAGGCACACACCCTGGCCCATGGCGCTGCCACCTTGAAGGAATCCACCCTGCTGCAGTCGCTGGAGGTAGGGAGCCCAGGCCCCGTCGTCAGCGTCGCCGTCGTCATGCATCAGCAAGATGTAGTCGGGCATGTCGGGTCACTCACTGCGGACCATGGCGACTCCAGCCGCGTATCTGCATCCGCCCCGAACGCGGATGAAGATGAGGGGTTCAATCCGCCTAGCTGCTTGCCGTCGTCGTGCTTGCCGGCATTGGGCTGGCACGGAAAGAGCTGCTGCTGCCGGCGGCATGCTATGGCGCACATGACCCTCCAGGAATGCGCCCGGCTCCAGCGCCAGGATCTGATGGACGATATCGCCCATCACCTTGGCCGTGCGCTCCAGATTGACGGTCCCGGCCTTGATCTGGCCCGTCACCTGGCCGCAGACCCTGACCGTGTCGGCCTGGATGTTGCCGGTGACCGACGCTCCCTCGCCTACGGTCAGCGACCGGCTCTGGATGTCACCCTCCACGATGCCGTCGATCTGGAGATCCCCGGCGCTTGTCAGATTGCCGTGGATCTTCAGATCGCCGCTGATGATGGAGGGTGCCGTGCTGCGAGGTGCCGCCCTCGGCGCCTCGCTTGCCACGGTGCTCGTCGCGATGATGCCCGTCGTCGCGACATCGGATTTCGCTTTGCTGCTAGTCACGTGAATCTAAAGTTCGCTGCATAATGTCTGCTGTGTTTTTTGGCAGAAGCGCTTGACCGAGGCGAGTATTTGGTCGGCGGACTTGGTCCATTTGAAGGGCTTTGGGTTTTGGTTGTGGCGGTGGATGAA
>DATFRE010000493.1:0-2222 GCA_035263545.1 Dongiaceae bacterium | reverse complement strand
TCACGCCGGATTACGAGGGCACGCATTTCTTCGTGTGGCGCGACGCCAAGCTCTGGGTGACGCCGCTCTTCCTGGTCGTCCTGCTGATCGAGGTGTGCGACGTCGTCTTCGCCGTCGATTCCATTCCCGCCATCTTCGCGGTCACGCAGGACACCTTCATCGTCTTCACCTCCAACGTCTTCGCCGTCCTCGGCCTGCGCGCGCTCTATTTCGCGCTGGCCGGGCTGGTGCATCGCTTCCACTACCTGAAATACGGCCTGGCGCTGGTTCTCGTGGTGATCGGGGTCAAGATGCTGATCGCCGACATCTACCATCTGCCCACCTGGCTCGCGCTGGCGATCACCGCTGTCCTGATCGGCGGGTCGGTCGCGATCTCCCTGCTGCGGCCGACGGACGAGCCCGTCTCGCACGGCTGGGTCCCCGGCAGCCGCCCCAAGCCCAAGCCGCAGGCGAAGCCGTAAGGCCGGCGCGCAGTACGGCTACTTCGCCGGCTGGACCATCGCGGCCTCCTGATGGAGAAGGCGGCCCACCATCTGCACGATTGCGCCGGGATCGCCCAGCAGCAGCATGAGCAGCAGGACGATCAGCCCGCCGATCGCCCAGACATGAACCGGCAGATCGGCCTTGTTGTATTCGCCGCAGGAAGGGCAGGTCTCGACCAGCCGGCCGATGGCGGTCCCGCAGCGCCGGCAGGGCCGCGTCAAGTCAGCCGCATTTCGAATAGCCGCAGGAGGTGCAGAGATCGCAGCCTTCCTGGCGGATCAGCGAGGGCTGGCTGCATTTGGGGCAGGTCGGCAGCCGCCGGCCTTCGCGCTCCGCTTCCGGCAGGTTGGCGACCTTGCGCTGGGGCAGGAGCGGTGCCTCGGGCCCGGCGATGAAGCCGATATTGATCATATGCTGCTCGATGACATGGCCGATGGCGGCCAGCAGCGAGGGCACGTAGCGGCCCTCCATCCAGGAGCCGCCGCGCGGATCGAACACCGCCTTCAGCTCCTCGACCACGAAGGAGACATCGCCGCCGCGCCGGAACACCGCGCTGATCATGCGGGTCAGGCCCACCGTCCAGGCGTAATGCTCCATGTTCTTCGAGTTGATGAAGACCTCGAAGGGCCGGCGCCTTCCGTCCTGCACGATGTCGTTGACGGTGATGTAGAGGGCGTGGTCGCTCTCAGGCCAGCGCAGCTTGTAGGTCTGGCCGGGCAGCGCTTCGGGCCGGTCGAGCGGCTGGGTCATATAGACGATCCCGCCGGCCTCGTACGGATCCAAGGGCCGCGGCTGTGGACGCGAAAGCGGCAGCTCGGGCTGGGCCGGGGCAGCGGCCGGCGCCTTCACCTCCAGTACCGCGCCCGTCACCTCATTAGGCCGGTAGGTCGTGCAGCCCTTGCAGCCGAGCTCATAGGCCTGGAGATAGACGTCCTTGAAGGCCTCGAAGGAGAGGTCGGCCGGGCAGTTGATGGTCTTGGAGATCGAGCTGTCGATGTATTTCTGCACCGCCGCCTGCATCACCACATGGTCGCCGGGCGAAAGCATCTGGGCATCGACGAAGCTGTCGGGCAGCGCCGCGTTCTCGCCCTTCAGGCGGTGGAACAGGCGATAGGCGCAGTCGCTCACCTCCTCCTGGCTGCGGCTGCCATCCGGCATCAGGATGTTGCGGCTGTATTTGAAGCTGAACACCGGCTCGAGACCCGAGGAGATGTTGTCGGCAAAAAGCGAGATCGTACCCGTGGGCGCGATGGAGGTGAGCAGCGCGTTGCGGATGCCATGCCGGGCGATGCCCTCGCGCAGATCCTCCTCCAGCTCGCGGATCGATTCGCCGGCGAGATATTTCTCCCGGTCGAAGAGCGGGAAGGGGCCCTTCTCCCCCGCGATCTCGATGGAGGCGGCATAGGCCGCCCGACGCAGCGCCCGAAGCCAGGACTCGGTCAGGGCCACCGCATCGGCGGAGCCGTAGCGCGCCCCGCACATGATGAGCGCATCGGCGAGCCCGCTGACGCCGAGCCCGATGCGCCGCTTGGCCTTCGCCTCCTCCGCCTGCTGTTCCAGGGGAAAGCGCGAGATGTCGATGACGTCGTCCACCATCCGCACGGCGGTGCCCACGAGACCGGAGAGGCGCTCCAGATCGAGGCGCGCCGTCGGCTCGAAGGGATCGAGAACCAGCGTCGTCAGATTGATCGAGCCCAGCAGGCAGGCGCCGTAGGGAGGAAGTGGCTGTTCGCCACAAG
>DATFRE010000492.1:0-4128 GCA_035263545.1 Dongiaceae bacterium | reverse complement strand
ACAACCTGACCTTCGATGCCCGCTTCGTCTGGATGCGCCAGAAGCGCATTCAGGGCAGCCATTTCGCCAATCTGCTGCAGGCGAGCCAGGCGAATCAGCTTGTCATCGAGCGGCGCATCGATCCGTGCATGTCCGAGGTCTTCCCCTGGACCGAGATCCCCCGCGCCCATACCAAGATGATGAAGAACCAGCACAAGCCCGGGAATATGGCGGTGCTGGTCCAGGCGCGGCGCCCGGGCATGCGCAGCCTGGAGGACGCCATCGACGCCTGATTCCTTCGTCATCCCGGCGAAAACCGGGATGACGATGAGAAGAAGCCCTTCGATGAACCTTCCGATGATCGACTCTCCTGATCTCCTCCCCCTCGCCCGCCGGGCGCTGGGCGCGGCCGAGACCCTGGTCGAGCGCGCACGCCAGAGGGTGGCGGAGCTCACCCAAGGCGGCAAAGCCGAGGCGCTGGAGCGCGAGCAGTTCGCGGCGCATGGCCTTGCCTGGTATTCCACCTATGCGGCGGGGCTCGGCCAGATGCTGGCCTGGGCCGAGCGGCTGCAAGCGGCGGGCGGCATCGGGGAGATCGAGCGGCTGATCCTGCAGGCGGCCTTCGGCGAGTATCTGGCGCAGATGGCCGGCGGGCTCGCCATGAGCCAGGGCGAGATTGCGCGGCCCGCCGATCTCGGCATCGAGCAGGAAGCGGCGGATTTCGCGGCCAATGCGGCGGTCGCCCGCCTCATGCGCGAGGGCAACACGGATTCGACGCGCCGGCGCCTCGCAGCACTCATGGCCGAGGGCCGTTTCGGCGAAAGCGCGCTGGAGGACGAATCCCTGACCCTCATGCGCGATCAGTTCCATCGCTTCGCCGAGGCCCATCGCGAGGAGGCGCATCGCTGGCATCGCGAGGATGCCCTCATCCCCATCGCGGTGGTGGAGGAGCTGGCGGCGCTCGGCGTCTTCGGTCTTACCATCCCCGAAGCCTATGGCGGGCTCGGCCTGGGCAAACTTGCCATGTGCGTGGTGACGGAGGAGCTTTCCCGCGGCTATATCGGCCTGGGCTCGCTCGGCACCCGCTCCGAGATCGCCGCCGAGCTGATCCGTCTCGGCGGCACCGAAGCGCAGAAGCAACGCTGGCTCCCGGATCTGGCCGCGGGCCGCATCCTGCCGACGGCCGTCTTCACCGAGCCGGGTACCGGCTCCGATCTCGGCAGCCTGAAGACACGAGCCGAGCGCGCCGGCGATGTCTATCGCATCACCGGCAACAAGACCTGGATCACCCATGCGGCGCGCAGCGACATAATGACCTTGCTCGCCCGCACCGATCCGAAGGAGCCGGGCTATCGCGGCCTTTCCATGTTCATCGCCGAGAAGCCCCGCGGGACGGCGGAGAACCCCTTCCCCGCCCCGGGCATGAGCGGGGGCGAGATCCGGGTGCTGGGCTATCGCGGCATGAAGGAGTACGAGCTCGCCTTCGACGGCTTCGAGGTCAGGGCGGAGAACCTGCTGGGCGAGGCCGAGGGCGACGGCTTCAAGCAGCTCATGGCGACCTTCGAATCCGCCCGCATCCAGACCGCGGCGCGGGCCACGGGCGTGGCCCAGGCGGCGCTCGAGCTGGGGCTTGCCTATGCGCTGGCGCGGGTCCAGTTCGGCAAGGCGATCTACGCCTTCCCCCGGGTCTACGGCAAGCTCGCCTGGATGGCGGTCGAAACCATGATCGCGCGCCAGCTGACCTACCATGCCGCGCGGCAGAAAGATTCGGAAAGGCGCTGCGATATCGAGGCGGGCCAGGCCAAGCTCCTGGCGGCCCGCGTCGCCTGGGCGAATGCGGACAACGCCCTTCAGGTCCATGGCGGCAACGGCTATGCCGAGGAATACGCCATCAGCCGCGTGCTCTGCGATGCGCGGATCCTCAACATCTTCGAGGGGGCGGCGGAAATCCAGGCTCAGGTCATCGCCCGCGGGCTGCTGGCGGGGCGGAACTGATCCGCCTGCTCTACGCGGGGAGCCCAGAGCCTCGTTCACGCCTCTAGTCTAGCCGAGCCGGCTCAAGGCGATCAGGCTCCAGGCTCGCTTTCGACGCTGGAGAGTTCCGCATTCTGCAAGTATCTCATGGCAACGCTGCGGCGACTGCGTAGGACCACGATCTTGAAAGCCCGTGGTCTTGGATCGCCCATTCCTCCCCCTTCCGGCTCGCGCCGTAGCCAAGCTCTAGGCCGCCGAATCCTGCTCCACATGCTCGCCGCGATGGGCGGTATAGCAGGCATCGCAGAAGGGGCCGGCCCCACACTCCTTGCAGCACAGGCTGTCGCTCCCGGACCGGGCCGTCAGCTCCCCGCACTCCGTGCAGATCTGAGCCTCATCATTCGCGCCACCCAGCCCGTAGACTTGCTCGTCATGTGCCTCGCGGTCCATGGTCATCCGGACTCTTTCAATCCTTGCTATTCCGGGAACCGTCGAGGCACCGCAATGGTTGCCTAAGGCGAGGCAAAAACTGACGACCCGCGAGGGTGCGGGGGAGAAAGACGGGTGCCCATTTCGGGCCCTCTGGGACGCCAAAGAATTAAGGAGATCTCGATGATGCAGTACTCGTGGCGGCATCTGGCAGCCGCTTCCGCTCTAGCCCTGGTCGCGGCCTGCAGCTCTCCGCATCGCCAGCAGGCTGTGGCGCCGCAGCAAGGCACCAGCCCGCATTACGTCTTCATGCGGACGAACACGAGCGCCGGCACGGTGATCGCCACCACCGACGGCATGACCCTCTACACCTCCGATAAGGACCCCGCCGGCCAGTCTGCCTGCTACGGCGACTGCGCCCAATACTGGCACCCCTATCTGGCGAACGGCACCTACAGGCCCTGGGGCAAGATGACGATCATCAACCGCACCGATGGGACGCGGCAATGGGCCTATGACGGCCATCCGCTCTACACCTTCGTCCAGGACACCGCGCCCGGCGAGATCAAGGGCAACGACTTCCACAACAACTGGCATGTGGTGACCGTGAGCGCCTAGTGTCCTGCCCCAGAAATTCGCACGCGAATTTCTGGGATAAGCAGGCCACTCGAATCAATAACTTGTGTCTCGCAGCCACCGGGAGTCTCCTTCGAGGAACTTCGGAGACGGGACACGAGGGCTACCACCGCTTCGTCGCCCAGACGCGGCTGGAGGAGATCGTCGCCGCCCATGCTCATGTCCGTGATCCGCAGGACCGCGAGGTCAAGCTCGCCTTCTGGGAGAGCGTCCGCGAAAGCGACAATCCGGACAGCCTGAAGGCCTATCTGCAGAAACACCCCGAGGGAGAATTCCGCCCCCTGGCCGAGATTCGGCTGAAGGAGCTCGGCACCTGACAGCTTTGCGGCCCCGAGCCATTTTGGCCCAGGGCCGCCCCCTCGTCCTCTCGTCTAAAGCTATTGCTGCGTGCCGTTGATGGCAATGGAGCGGATGCCGTAGCTCCCGCCCGTATTCACCAAGACGAAGCTGGCAAAGGCCTTGCGGCTGCCGCATCGGTGGCCGAGATAACGATCTTGCCGTCCAGCGCCACGGTCATCTTTCCGCCGGGGCCGCGGTTCCACTGGACGGTGTGCGACTTGCCGCCTTCCAGCTTCACGGCGCCGGTGGAGGCGAGGATCTGGTGCTGGCGGTTGACGATCCGCGAGAGCACAAGGCCGTTGGCCGCGCCAGGGATATAGCTCAGTTGATAGGAGGTGTCGCCGCGCCGGCCGCCGATCGGGCCGAAATTGAACTGGCCGCTCCCGCCCATGGAGACCAGCGCCAGCTTGAGGGAGAACTGGTCGGGGATCGAAGCCGGCAGAAGAATGGTGGCCGCCTGGTCCTGCTGCTCTGTCTGGGTGATCGTCTGCCCGCCTTGCTGGCTCAACAGCGTGCCCAGCGCATTGAGGAGGATTTCCGAGCCCTTGCTCGAGGCCTGCTGGCCCACCTGGCTGTAGAGGGTCTCGGCGCCGCCGACATCGCCGACCTGCCAGGTGCCGGCGACCACGGTCCAGGCCGGATTGCTGGTGTAGTCCCTGTCCTGGAAATCGTCATAGGCCAACCTCACGGGCCAGCCGGTGCCGGCGTCGTATTTGTCGGCAAGCGCCCTGAGATCGCTGAGGAAGACCGGGTTCGCCGCCTTGTCGCGCT
>DATFRE010000491.1:0-4041 GCA_035263545.1 Dongiaceae bacterium | reverse complement strand
CGGCGCACCTGGTCGAACGAAAGGGGCGGGCAGTCGAGCTCCGCCAGCAGCGCGTTGAGCGCCGCGGCCAGATCCGGGGCGCTGTCGATCAGGGTTCCGTCGAGGTCGAAGATGAGGCTGCGGCGGGGGGTTGCCATAGTTTGGTCACAACTGTTTGCTGTGCTGAAAGAAGGTGAGGGGTGAAGATAAGGGCGGAAAAGGGACGGGTCACTTCCCTAATCTCATCTCTTGGACGGCCGCGGTCGCTGTGGCAGGTTGCCGCCGGATCCGCCGGCCGTGCCGATCGGCCCGTCGGGTGGGACAGGAGCTAGAGCAAGCAGATCATGGCCGATCCTAGGGCCGCCGCCATCATCCTCGCCGCCGGCAAGGGAACGCGCATGAAATCCCATCTGCCGAAGGTGCTGCACCCCATTGCGGGGCGGCCCATGATCGGCCATGTGCTCGACAGCCTGGCGCCGCTGGGTTGCGCCCCGATCGTGGTGGTCGTGGGCCCAGGCATGGAGGCGGTCAGCAAGGCGGTCGCCCCGAACCGGACAGCGCTGCAGACGGAACAGCTCGGCACCGGTCATGCGGTGCTTGCCGCCAAGGCGGCGCTCGGTCAGCGCGAGGGCGATGTCCTGGTCCTCTATGGCGACACGCCCTTCATCTCCACGCGCACCTTCGAGGCCTTGCTGGCGCGCCGGCGTGCCGAGGACCGGCCGGCAGCGGTGGTCCTTGGCATGCGTCCCGACGACCCGACCGGCTATGGCCGGCTGCTGGTCGATGGCAAGGGGCGGCTCGAGGCGATCGTCGAGCATCGCGACGCCACGGCGGAGCAGCGCCGGATCGGGCTTTGCAATTCCGGCGTCATGGCGGTGGATGGTGCGCTGATCTGGGACCTCCTGGGAGAGGTCGGCAATGACAATGCCAAGGGCGAATACTATCTGACGGACATCGTGGCCCTCGCCCGCCAGCGCGGCCGCGTCTCGGCTGCCGTCGAGGCGCCGGCCGAAGAGCTTCTCGGCATCAACAGCCGGGCCGAGCTGGCCGCGGCGGAGGCGCTTCTCCAGGACAAGCTGCGCGCCCGGGCCATGGAGGGTGGGGCGACGCTGATCGATCCGGCCAGCGTCTGGTTCAGTTTCGATACCCGCCTCGGACGCGATGTCGTCATCGGGCCCCATGTCGTCTTCGGTCCCGGCGTGGAGGTGGCCGACGGGGTCGATATCCGGTCCTTCTCCCACATCGAGGGCGCGCGCATCGAGACCGGGGCGGTGATCGGCCCCTTCGCGAGGCTGCGTCCGGGCAGCGTTATCGGCGCCAAGGCGCATGTGGGTAATTTCGTCGAGACCAAGAATGCGACCCTCGCCGCCGGCGCGAAAGCCAACCATCTCACCTATCTCGGGGACGCCCGGGTGGGCGAAGGCACCAATATCGGTGCCGGGACGATCACCTGCAACTACGACGGCTTCGGGAAGTATCAAACCGTGATCGGCGCCGGCGCCTTCATCGGCTCGAACAGCGCGCTGGTGGCGCCCGTCACAGTGGGCGATGGCGCCATCGTCGCCGCCGGCAGCGTGATCACCCAGGACGTCGCCGCGGACGCGCTCGCGGTCGGGCGCGGACGGCAGGTCGAGAAATCCGGCTGGGCCCGGCTGTTCCGGGAGAAGAAGCAGGCATCGAAGCAGAGCAGGAGCTGATCCCATGTGCGGAATCATCGGTATCCTCGGCAAGCAGCCAGCGGCCCCGCTCCTCGTCGAAGGGCTGAAGCGTCTCGCCTATCGCGGCTACGATTCCGCCGGGGTCGCGACGCTGGTGAACGGGCATATCGATCGCCGCCGGGCGGAGGGGAAGATCGCCAATCTGGAGAGCCTGCTGGCGAGCGCGCCGCTGCCGGGTGTCGTGGGCATTGGTCATACCCGCTGGGCGACCCATGGCCGGCCGAGCGAGACCAACGCCCATCCCCATGCCACCGATCGCGTGGCTCTCGTCCATAACGGCATCATCGAGAACTTCCAGGCGCTGCGCGACGAGCTGATCGGCGAGGGCGCCAAGTTCGAGACCGAGACCGATACCGAAGTCGTCGCCCATCTCCTGACCCATGAGCTGGAGAACCAGCGCACGCCGGAGCAGGCCATGGACACGGCCATGAAGCGCCTGAAGGGCGCCTTCTCCTTGGCGGTGATCTTCGCCGGGCGCCCGGACATCATGGTCGGCGCGCGGCGCGGTGCACCGCTCGCCGTGGGATATGGCGAGGGCGAGATGTATCTGGGCTCCGACGCGCTGGCGCTTGCGCCTTTCACCCAGAAGATCGCCTATCTGGAGGAGGACGACTGGACCCTGCTGCAGGCCGACGGCGCCTCCTTCTTCAACCGCGGCCAGGAGGTCCAGCGCCAGGCCCGGGCGACCGCGCTCTCCGGCGCCATGGTGGGCAAGGGCAACCACCGCCACTTCATGATGAAGGAGATCTGCGAGCAGCCGGCGGTGATCGGCGAGACCCTGCAGTCCCTGGTCAATCCGCTGACCCGGCAGACCTCGCTGCCGGCGCTCCCCGTCGATCTCGCCCAGATCGATCGCTTGGCCATCGTCGGCTGCGGCACCGCCTTCCTCGCCGGCAGCGTCGCCAAATACTGGTTCGAGCGGCTGGCCCGCCTGCCGGTCGAGATCGACATCGCCTCCGAGTTCCGCTATCGCGCAGCACCCTTGCCGGCGAAGGGTGCGACCCTCGGCATCTCGCAATCCGGCGAGACGGCCGACACGCTTGCCGCCATGCGCTATGCCAAGAGCCAGGGTCACAAGCTCATCGCCGTCGTCAACTCGCCCGAGAGCACCATGGCGCGGGAGGCCGATTGCGTGCTGCCCACATTGGCGGGCCCCGAGATCGGCGTCGCCTCGACCAAGGCCTTCACCACCCAGCTCGTGGTGCTGGGCTGCCTCGCTCTGGGCGCGGCGCGGGCCCGCGGGGCGATCGACGCGGCGCAGGAAGCCCAGCTGGTCCGCGCCATGGCCGAGGTCCCGGCCCATGTCGCCGAGGTGCTCGCCGGCGAGGCCAAGATCCGCGTCGTCGCCCATGAGATCGCCGAAGCCAGAGACGTCCTCTTCCTCGGCCGGGGTCCGACCTTCCCCATCGCCATGGAGGGCGCGCTCAAACTGAAGGAGCTTTCCTACATCCATGCCGAAGGCTATGCCGCCGGCGAGATGAAGCATGGACCCATAGCTCTCATCGACGAGGAGATGCCGGTCATCGTCGTGGCACCCACGGACGAGCTCTTCGACAAGACGGCATCCAATCTGGAGGAGGCTGCGGCGCGCGGCGGGCAGGTGATCCTGATCGCCGACAAGGCGGGCATCAAGCGGCTCGGCGGCAAGGCGGCTCATGTGATCGAGGTGCCGGCCGCCGATCCCTTCGTGGCGCCCATCATCTATGCCTTGCCGGTCCAGCTCCTCGCCTATCACGCCGCCGTGGCCAAGGGCACCGATGTCGACCAGCCGCGCAATTTGGCGAAGAGCGTGACGGTCGAGTAGGGCCGGGGAGTAGCCATCCTCGCGTCCGGCGGTACTTCGGAGATAGGTTCAAGGGCCGTTGACATTCCCGCCACGGGAAGCCCCATCTTCGCGTCCATAGGGCATTGGGACGAGGAGAGGACATGCTGAGCTTCCGGGTCGAGGGGATGAGCTGCGACCACTGCCGCGGGGCGGTGACGGCGGCTATCCGCAAGGTAGCGCCAGGGGCGCCGGTCGAGGTCGACCTGGATTCGGGCCGGGTGACGGTGGCAATCCGCAGCGCGGGCTACGAGCCCGACTAGTCTAGGCGCCGACGCAGGGCTCGCCTTCGACCGGCATCCTGTCCGGATTGCCGGGGCGGCGATCGAGCGTATAGGCGTTCAGGAACCAGGTCCCGTTCATGCCGGGCATGTAGAAGGTCAGCTGGTTGTCGCGCAGGAACAGGCCGAAGCAGGCGGGCTTGCCATTCTGGAAGGCTTCGTAGCGGTAGCAGACCAGGTCGTCCTGGATCCACCAATGCCCGGCATAGATGCAGTTCTCCTCCTTATAGGCCGTCCGGCC
>DATFRE010000490.1:0-2117 GCA_035263545.1 Dongiaceae bacterium | reverse complement strand
CAACTCGCGCTGGGAGAAGACCAGGGCGCCTTTCTCGCCCTTGTCGATGACGTCGAGCACCCGGGTCATGCCGATGACGGTGCCGGAAGCGGGCAGGGACTTCAGGATCTCGAGGCTCTGCTCGCCATGGACGAGGCGGCGCCAATCGGCACCGGTCCGCGGATCGCTGAGCCAGAATCCCGGATGGCCGAGAATGACGCCCATGCTCGGCAGCGCCTGCAGCTCCTTCTCATAGACGAAGCGGAGCTGGCGCGGATCCGTCGGCTCGGCGCCGAGGCCGAGGCCGAGGGCATAGAGGATCGTGTCGCGTTCTTCGTAGCGCTGCTCGACCGGCGCGAAGGGCCAGGCGAGCAGCTTGTCGCGGTCGATCGCCACCTCAGACCGGATCCCAGGAGAAGACGTCGGCAGAGCGGTCGAGCGGGGCGAAGGAGGGCTTGAGGGCCGGAAGCATGTGAATGGCGAGGCTCTCCGGTGTCCAGCCCTCGCTCCGCTGGACGCTGCGCACCGGGCGCGACTGGCTCATGAGGAAGATCTCGTTCATGCGCGAGGCGAAGATCTGGCCGGTGACGTCCTTGGCCAGATCGCTCGCCAGGAACACGACCAGCGGCGCCACCTTCTCCGGCCCCATGGCCTTGATGCGCTCGACGCGCCTGCGGTCCGTCTCGCTCTCCGTCGGTATGGTGCCGATGAGGCGGCTCCAGGCGAAAGGCGAGACGCAATTGGAGCGGACGTTGAAGCGTGCCATGTCGAGGGCGATGGATTTCGAGAGGCCGACGATGCCGAGCTTCGCCGCGGCATAGTTCGCCTGACCGAAATTGCCGATCAGGCCGGAGGTCGAGGTGAAATGGACGAAGCTGCCGCTCTCCTGCTCGCGGAAGTGCTGGGCCGCGGCGCGGGAGACGTAGAAGGTCCCGAAGAGATGGACCCGCACCACGGTCTCGAAATCATCGATGCTCATCTTGTGGAAGAAGCGGTCGCGCAGGATGCCGGCATTGTTCACGACGCAGTCGATGCGCCCGAAGCTGTCGACGGCCTGGCGCACGATGCCCTCGGCACCGGCGGGATCGGCGACGCTGGCGCCATTGGCGACCGCCTCGCCGCCGGCGGCGCGGATGGCGTCGACCACCTCATGGGCCGGTTGCTTGTCCTGGCCCGAGCCGTCGGCCGCCCCGCCCAGATCGTTGACCAGGACCTTGGCGCCCTCAGCGGCGGCGAGGAGAGCGATCTCGCGCCCGATGCCGCGGCCTGCCCCGGTGACGACGACGACCTTGCCTTGCAGCGCACCGCCGCTCATCCCACGCCTCTTGCATGCTCGTTCCGGCCTGCCGAAGGCTGACAGTCACCCCCGGCAGGTGTCAAGTTATGTGAAATCCGATTTCGCAATACGAAACCGACCCAGAACTGGAATGGCCGCTCGTTATGCCTTGGAGAAATCCGGTTTGCGCTTCTCGAGGAAAGCCGCGACGCCCTCGGCGAATTCGGCGCTGGCGAAGGCGATGCTCTGGGCCATCGCCTCGGCCTCCAGGAACTGGTCGAAGCTGGTGGAATAGGCGCGGTTCAGCAGCGTCTTGGTGAGGCCGAGGCTGGTGGCGGGACCGGCGGCGATCTGGTCGGCCAGCGCGTGGGCCTCGTCCAGGAGGTTGTCTGCCGGAAGCTGGCGCAAAGCGAGGCCGAGTGCGACGGCCTCGGCGGGCTCGATCTTGCGGTTGGTGAGCAGGATCTCCCTGGCGCGCGCCAGGCCGACGACCCGGGGCAAGGTGAAGGCGAGGCCGAAATCGGGGGCGGCACCTATGCCGGGGAAACCGGCGCGAAAGAAGCCGCGCTCGGAGACCAGGATCAGGTCGCACAGCATCGCGAGCGAGAAGCCCGCGCCCACGCAAGCGCCGTTGACCGCGGCGATCACCGGCGTCTCGCTCTCCAGCAGCAGGCGCGCCCAGCGATGGGCCCATTGCAGCCGCTCGCGCACCGCATTCGGCCGCCGGTCGGCCATCTGCTTCACATCCCCGCCGGCGGAGAAGGCGTCGCCTGTCCCGGTGATGATCAGGCAGCGGATGGTGGGATCGCACAGCAGATCGGGCAGCTCTTCCGAGAGGTCCGAGCGCAGCTCGAGGCTGATG
>DATFRE010000489.1:0-10768 GCA_035263545.1 Dongiaceae bacterium | reverse complement strand
AGCAGGACGAAGTCATGCAGGAAGCTGCGGAGCTCCTTGAGTCCGAGCCAGTAGATATTCGCGAGCGCCCGCATCCGGCGCTACCGGCCCTGCTTGCGCAGCAGGAGAAGGCTGATCAGGGTGAGGCAGAGCAGGAAAAGGGCGAGGGCCGCCATCTCGCCGGCAAGTGCTGCGAAGCCGAGGGATTTGGTGAAGGTCCCCACGCTGATCGGCAGGAAATACGTCATGGGGAAGAGGCGGGCCATGATCGCGGGCAGCCCGCTGAGCGACGATACCGGCTCCAGCATACCGGAGAACTGGGTCGCCGGGAGGACGGTCAGTATGGCGGTTCCGAAGAGTGCGGCGATCTGGGTGCTGGCGAAGGCTGAGATGAGAAGGCCGTAGCCCGTGGTGGCGGTCACGTAGAGGAGGGTGCCGGCGGCGAGCGCAAGGAAGCTTCCCTTGAGGGGCACGCCGAAGATGAGGATGGCCATCAGGACCAGGCAGACGAAATTGACCAGGGCCAGGCCGATATAGGGAAGCTGCTTGCCGAGAATGAACTTGAGGCGGGTGACGGGCGTCACATAGAGATTCGTGATGGAGCCGAGCTCCTTCTCGCGGACCACGGCGACGGCCATCAGAATGGCGGGGATGAGCGCCAGCAGCATCGCCATGGTGGACGGCACCATGGCGTTGACGCTCTTGAAATCCTGGTTGTAGCGGAACCGGGTCTCGATCGCGGCCGGTTCCGCGGCGGCGGCTGCGGGCGCGAAATCGGCAAGGAAATGCTGGTGGACGCTTTGCAGATAGCCCCGGGTCGTCTCGGCGCGGAAGGGCATGGCGCCGTCGATCCAGGCACCCACCTCCACCGGGCGCCCGCGGCGCAGATCCCGGCCGAAGCCGGGAGGGATCTCGAGGACGACCTTGAGCTCCCCGCTGGCGAGCCGCCGCTCGAGATCGGCGTAGCCGATTCCCGGCGCCTGCTCGCTGAAATAGGCCGAGCCGCGAAGCTCCTCGAGATAGGCGCGGCTTTCCGGCGTGTTGTCCCGGTCGAGCGTGGCGAAGGGCAGGCGATCCACATCCGTGTTGATGCCGAAGCCGAAGACCAGCATCAGGAACGCGGTCCCGAAGAGAGCAAAGCCGAGCCGCACCGGATCGCGCCAGAGCTCGAGAGCCTCGCGGATCGAATAGGCGAGGAGACGGCCGAGGCTGAAGCGCCGCCGGCGGGCGATGGGCGCCGAAGAGGGATGGTCGAAGGCGGAATACGGCGCGTCGCGGCCCCCATTCGGCGCCGCATCCTGGATATAGCCGATGAACGCCTCCTCGAGACTGACCGTCCCGCGGGCCGAGACCAGTTCGGCGGGCGCTCCCGTGGCGAGCACCCGGCCGGCATCCATGAGGGCGACGCGGTCGCAGCGCGCCGCCTCGTTCATGAAATGCGTGGAGACGAAGATCGTCACGCCTTGTCTGCGGGAGAGATCGATCAGCAGCTCCCAGAACCGGTCGCGCGCCAGGGGATCGACGCCCGAGGTCGGCTCGTCGAGGATGAGGAGATCGGGCTCGTGGACCACGGCGACCGCGAGCGACAGGCGCTGGCGAAGGCCGAGCGGCAGGCCCGCGGCCTCGCTGTCGATGTAATCCGCCAGGCCGAAACCCTGGATGAGCTCATCGATGCGCTGCCGGGCCCGCTCGGGCGGCAGATGGAAGAGCCGCGCATGCAAAGCGAGGTTCTGCTGGACCGTCAGCTCGCCATAGAGCGAGAAGGATTGCGACATATAGCCGACGCGCTTGCGCAGCCCGAGGTCGGTCGCATCCACGGGCTCGCCGAAGAGCTCCGCGCGCCCTTCGCTCGCCGGCAGGAGGCCGGTCAGCATCTTGATGGTCGTCGTCTTGCCGCTGCCGTTCGAACCCAGAAAGCCGAAGATCTCGCCGCGCTCGATGCGAAAGCTGACCTGATCGACGGCGGTGAAATCGCCGAAACGGCGCGTCAGGCCCTCGGCCTGGATGGCCGTCTCGTGATCCCCGGGCGGCCGTTCCGGGATGAGAAGCCGGCGATGACCGGCGCGCAGCGCTCTCGGCAGCAGAGCGATGAAGCTTTCCTCCAGGCTCGCATGGCCGGCCGCGGCCTTGATCTCGTCGGGCGATCCCGTGGCCAGAACGCGCCCGGCATTCATCGCCACCAGCCAGTCGAAGCGCTCGGCCTCCTCCATATAGGCGGTGGCCACGATCAGGCTCATGCCCGGACGGCGCGACCGGATGCGGTCGATCAGGTTCCAAAACTGGCGGCGGGAGAAGGGATCGACGCCGGTGGTGGGCTCGTCGAGGATCAGCAGATCGGGATCGTGGATCAGCGCGCAGCAGAGGCCGAGCTTCTGGCGCATGCCGCCTGAGAGCTTCTTCGCCGGCCGGTCGGCGAAGGGCGCGAGCCCGGTTCCCTGCAGCAGGGCCTCGATCCGCTGGCGGCGCTCCGCGGCCCTCTGGCCGAACAGCCTGCCGAAGAATTCGATGTTCTCGCTGACACTGAGATCGGGATAGATGTTCTTTCCCAACCCCTGCGGCATATAGGCGATGCGCGGGCCGACCCGCGCGCGCGGCGCGCGCCGGTGCATATCGGCGCCAAGCACGGTGACGCTCCCGGCCTGGATCTTCGTGGCGCCGGCGATGAGGGCGAGGAGCGTCGATTTGCCGACCCCGTCCGGGCCAATCAGGCCGATCGACCGGCCGGCCGGCAGGTCGAGACTTACCCGGTCGAGCGCCAGCGTCGTGCCGTAGCGGTGCACCACCGCGTCTAGAGTTGTGACTTCGACGGTCGCGACTGGCGGTGGGGCGGGGTCACTCGTCAATCTTTGGTCTCGAGATTTGGGGGCCAGGCTTGCTGGGGATCGAGCCGCACATAGCCGACCCCGGGAAGGCCCGAGCGCACCAGGTCCGGATGGGCGCGGAGCAGGGCCGGGTCGATCCTTATCCGGACGCGAAACATGAGCTTGTCGGGCTCCGTCTGGGTCTCGACCATCTTCGGCGTGAATTGCGCCTGGTCGGCGACGAAGGTCACCTTGCCCGGCAAGGGCCGGTCCGGCAAGGCATCGAGCAGCAGGCGGGCATCGGCGCCGACAGCGACCCTGCCCGCCAGCAGCGTCGGCAGGAAGATGTCCATGTAGACATAGGAGATATCCAAAAGGGTGAAGACCTTCCCGCCGGCGGGCAGCACCTCTCCGACATTTGCGAGCCTGTATTGGATGCGGCCGTCCTTCGGCGCCGTCAGGGTATTGTCGGCGATATTGACCTGCAGCAGCTCGACATCGTGATTGGCGGCGTCGAGGGCGTGGGTCGCCTGGCCGATGCGGGCCTCGCCGGCAATCCGCGCGGCGGTGGCGGCATCCATCTGCTGGCGGCGCATATCGAGCAGCTCCTGCGTCGCATAGCCCTTCGGCACGATGATCCGCGCGCGCTCGAACTCCTGCTTGGTAAGGGTCTCCTCCGTCTTGAGCTGGGCGAGATTGGCCTTGGACTCATCGAGGGTCTGCTGCGCCTGGCGAACCTGCGCCTCTGCCTTGCTCAGCGAGGCCTCGAGGTCCCTGGTATCCATGCGGGCGAGCACCTGGCCGGCCTTCACCGCGTCGCCTTCATCCGCCAGGATCTGGGAGATGCGGCCGGCGAACTTGGTCTCGATGTCGATCTCGTCGGCCTCGGTGCGCCCGTTGCCGAAGGCGATGCCGGGCGGCAGCTTTGTCTGGGAGGCCTGCCACCAGGCATATCCGGCAATTCCGGCTCCGACGACCAGGAGAAGAGGGAGGATGAGGCGGACCCAGTTTCGCGAGCGGGAGGGCCGCGCGGGAGGCGGCCGGAGGGCCGGCAGGCCGGGACGGGGCTCCGGCCCCGGCGCGGGTGCGTTTTCCAATCCCGGTCCGCCGAGATCGGCCGTCCTGGTCTCATTCATCGATCAATTCCTTCGAGGGCTTCGCTCGGCCGTCAGCCCAGCAGAAGGACCTGGCCGGCGGCAGGTCGGACCCGCCAAAGGTCAGGGATGACCGTGTTCGTCACATTGATTTGAGTCAAGGAAGTTTAGGCCATGCCCCGCCCCTCGGGGCCGCGGCCTGTCAGGGGGCCGCATCACCCCGTCCGCCTCCGAATCACCAGGAGCGCAGGGCGCGGAGCTGCGGGGTCTTCTTGAACTGATGCTCGGCCATGCGCCGCAGCAGGCCATCGAGAGCGCCGATCGCGGCGCCGACATTGGCGCCCTTGTTCAGCATCACGCATTCCGCGCGCGCCGACATCGCCGCATCGGTCATGTCGCCCCGGGAGGGCAGCCCCTTCTTGACCAGGCTTTCGAGGACTTGCGTCGCCCAGATCACGGGAACATGCGCCGCCTCGCAGAGCCAGAGCATTTCCTCCTGCATCTCCGCCAGGCGCTCGAAGCCGATCTCGACCGCGAGATCGCCGCGGGCGATCATGACGGCGAAAGGCTGGCGGCCCGCGGCCTGGACGATCAGGTCCGGAAGGTTGTGCAAGGCGCGCGGGGTCTCGATCTTCGCCACCAGCCCGAGCTTGCCCCAATCCGCCCGCCTGCGGGCGAGCTCGTCCTGCAGCAGCCGAATATCCGCCACGGTCTGGACGAAGGAATAGCCGATCATGTCGGCATGGCGGCAGACGAAATCGAGATCCGCCAGATCCTTGGGGCCGAGCGGGGTGAGGCCCAGATCGGTGTCGGGAAAGTTGAGCCCCTTCTGCGGCTTTAGCTTGCCGCCCTTGGCTTTGGTCCTCTCGATGACCAGGACCGCGCCGGCATCCTCGAGCGCTTCGACATGCCCGGCGAAACGGCCGTCATCGACATAGACGCGGTCGCCGATGGCGAGCCGGTCGATGACCTCCGAAAGGTTGCAGGTGGCGCGGAATTGGAAACGGCTGTGCTCCGCGAGCGCCGAGCGACAGAGCAGCAGTCGGTCGCCAGCGAAGAGGGCCTTGCGGTCGGGTGCCGCCCAGACCTCCTCGGTGCGGCATTTGGGCCCGGCGATGTCCATCAGGATCTTGATCTGCCGGCCGAGCGCCCGCTCCGCATTGCGGACATGGCCGATCATGGCGCCCCATGCCGCCTCGTCGTCATGGGCGCAATTGATGCGCACCGCATCCATGCCCTGCCGGGCAAGATCGAGCACATGATCCGGCGATTGCGCATCCTCGGTCGCAAGCGTCACCAGAATGCGGCCTTCTCTGCCTTTCAGCGCCGGCCCGAACAGCCGCTTGGTATTGCGGAGAAGGTGCTCTTCGCCGCGGAAGAACTGGCGCTCGGAGGGAAACCGCGAGGACGCGGCGAGCTCGCCGCCGGCCATGCGCTGAAGCGCTGCCTCGACCGAATCCAGCACCGGGAGGACCCGGCTCTCGAGCCGGCCCAGCGAGGAGAGGCCATAGCGCATGAGGGCGCGCTGCAAGGCGCGGATATCGTGATGCCGCAAGGCGCGATAGTGGGCCAGGTTCAAGGCGCTGGCGGCAAATGACGGGCGATGGATATCCTTCCTCCAGCCTTGGAAGATGCGCCGGCCCTCGGCCGCCACCGCAGCGCGCAGATCGTGCACCTGCCGGGCGAGATCGAGAAGGCGGGTATCGTCCCGGTGGTCGATCGTCGCAGTCATGGAGCCTGGCATCATCTGCTCCTTCCATGTCGAAGCTGTGACATCGCAGCGGTAACGCGCGCCAATCTGCATCGCAGGGCTCGCGCTCGCCTTGACAGAGATCAAGGCGCGGCGGCGTGAGGAGGTGCTTGCGACGCCCAGCTGGCGCGGCAGCTATCGGCGCGGGCGGATGAGATCGCTGCCCGCCAGCATCCCGGCCAAGGCCGCGCCGAGCAGGAGGCTCGTCTTGTGATCTCGGAAGATCGCCGATAACAGCGCGGCCGTATCCATACCGTCGCCGCTTCCGGCCAGCCGTCCGCGCGCCCGGGGGCGCCTGGTGGCCAGCAGGACCAGGATGGCGGCAATGCCGGCAAGCACGGCCCCGATGAGAATCGGGGTCCAGACGGGACCGATGGCCGGAAGAAGCGCCAGCCAGATCCCGGCGATCGCGCAGCCCAATGCCGCGATCGCGGCGATGGCCGCGAGGAGGAGGTAGAGGAGCATCAGGCCCATGCGCCGGGACGCGGCTCGCAAGCTGCCGGCCGCGCCCAGGCGCAACAGGCTCGGGAGGAGTTCTAGCATGTCTCTTGCTCCGGCCCTCAGCGCCGCAGCAGGGTTCCACCGATGAAGCCGATGCCGAAGGCCAGGAGAAGGGCCATCAGCGGCCGCTCCTCGACCTCATGGGCAATGGCCCTTGCCGAGCGCCCGCTCTGCTCGGAGAGCTTGGCGTAGAGGCGCCGGACCTCCTCCGACGCATCGCCTTTTGCCTCGCTCGCCAGGCCTTTTGCTTCGCTCGCCAGCGTCTTCACCAGCCGCGCCACATCATCCCGCAATGTGGCGATGTCGGCCCGGAGCTTCTCCATCTCCATGGCCGCGTCGCTCGCCCCATGGCTCTTGGTCGAATCTGTCATTCGAGCCTCCTCCAGCTTGTTGTTGGAAACACCCTCTCCGAGAGGTTGATGGACGGATAGAGAGGCGCGCCGCCCGGGTGGATGGTCCGGGTCCCAGGCCTTCATGGTAGACGCCTCGAGGAAGCAAGGGAAGCTGGGCGCCCCGTTTCGGCTCGCAAGCCCATCCCCGCCCGTCGAAACACTGTCATATCCATGCCTTCGCCGGCGATTACCTTGACCGAGATCAATTCCGGAGGTCTCGCCGGCGGCTAAGCTTTGATAGAGGCAGAAGGGGGAAAGCATGAAGGCACTCGTCTATCAGGGTCCGGGACAGAAGGCGTTCGAGGACCGGCCGATGCCGGCGATCACCGCGCCGACGGACGCGATCGTCAAGATCTCCAGGACGACCATCTGCGGCACCGATCTCCATATCCTCAAGGGCGACGTGCCGAGCTGCGAACCCGGCCAGATCCTGGGGCATGAAGGCGTAGGGGTGGTGGAGGAGGTCGGCGCCGGGGTCACGCAGTTCAAGCTCGGCAGCCATGTGCTGATCTCCTGCATCTCCTCCTGCGGCAAATGCGAGGCCTGCCGCAAGGGCATGTATTCGCATTGCGCGACTGGCGGCTGGATCCTGGGCCATCGGATCGATGGCACCCAGGCGGAATACGTCCGGATCCCGCATGCGGATACCAGCCTCTACCTCATCCCCGCCGGGGTCGAGGAGGAAGCGCTGGTCATGCTGAGCGACATCCTGCCGACCGGATTCGAATGCGGCGTCCTCAACGGGAAGGTCCAGCCGGGCTCGAGCGTGGCGATCGTCGGCGCCGGGCCGATCGGGCTTGCCTCGCTGCTGACGGCGCAATTCTACTCGCCGGCCGAGATCATCATGATCGACCCCGACGAGAACCGCCTGGCGGTGGCGGCGCGGTTCGGGGCGACGGCGACGGTCAGCGCCATCGACGCGGCGGGGGCGAAGGAGGTCATGACGCTCACCGGCGGGCGCGGCGTCGATACCGCCATCGAGGCGGTGGGAGTGCCGGGCAGCTTCGTGCTGTGCGAGGACATCATCGCGCCGGGCGGGACCATCGCCAATGTCGGGGTTCACGGGACCAAGGCCGATCTGCATCTGGAGCGGCTCTGGTCGCACAACATCACCATCACCACCCGGCTGGTGGATACCGTCACGACGCCGATGCTGATGAAGACGGTGCAATCGGGAAGGATCGACCCGGCGAAGCTGATCACCCATCGTTTCAGCTTCGACCAGCTTCTCGAGGCCTACGACACCTTCGGGCACGCCGCGAGCACTGAGGCGCTGAAGGTGATCATCGCGGCATAGGTGGCGCTGAGCGGACGGCAGCGACGCGGAAGGTCCGCGTGATGCCGTCGCTCTCGCGAATGGAGACGTACTCGCCCTCGATGAAGCGATGGCGGTCACCCTTGAAGATCACTTCCTTGCCACCGGCGCCATCGGTGAAGGCGAGCGTCCACCCCTCGCGGCCATGGCGCAGTTGCCCATGCTGCTCCTCGCCGCCCCAGAAGCGATGAAAGACCGCGTTCTTGCGCTGCCTCATCCAATGATCATGGTCGAGATATCCCTTGGGACCCAGCGGCAAGGAGAGCTCATAGCCATGGTCTTCGCTGCCCTCCGGGAATTCATGGCAGCGCGCCAGTTCCAATCTGACCCGTCGAATCACGATACCCTCCTGTCTCAGCGCCTGTGCCGGCGCATGACTTGGCAATTGCGCCGGATTCGAGGCTAGTTGAGCCGCCGTCCGGTACATTGACCTGGATCAAGCTTCCGCCGCGCCGAGGCGTTAGTCTCGCTCAATGCTGGGTGGCCCTGGTCGCGAGGGCCGTTCCGGGGAGTCCCGTGCCATGAGGTGGAGCACCCGAGAGCCCGAGACGGCGGAGGCCGTTCCCCGCGCCAGCTTCTGGCAGCTGCCGCAGGCCGAGCTGGAGCGCGCGCTCGGCAGCGGCGCCGGCGGCCTCACCAGCGCGACGGCCGCCGCGCGGCTGCAGCGCTACGGCCCCAATGTCATCGGCGCCCATCGGCGCTATGGCCTGCTGCGCAAGGGGGCGGAGCGCTTCCGCAACCCCCTGGTGCTGATCCTGATCGTGGCCGCGCTGATTTCCGCGCTGACGGGGGAGATCGGCAGCTTCGTCATCATTTCCACCATCATCCTGCTGAGCGTGGTCCTCGACAGCCTTCAGGAGCATCGCGCCGAGACCGCGGCGGATCGGCTCAAGGCCTCCGTCGCGCTGACGGAGAAGGTCCTGCGCGATGGCCGCGAGATCACCGTCAAGGCCGAAGCCCTGGTGCCCGGCGATCTCGTCCTGCTGGCCGCGGGCGATCTCGTCCCGGCGGATGGGCGGCTGGTGGAGACCAAGGACTTCTTCGTCAACGAGGCTCTGCTGACGGGGGAATCATTTCCCACCGAGAAGCATGCGCTTGCCGAGGGCGTCCCTGAGGCGGAGGTCGCCGGCGCGCGGAACGCGGCCTTCATGGGCAGCTCCGTCGTCAGCGGGACGGCTTCGCTTCTGGTCGTCGCAACCGGCGCCTCGACCGAGCTCGGCGAGATCAGCGGCAGCCTGCGGCATGCGCCGCCGCCCGCCGCCCTCGAGCATGGCATCCACGAGTTCGGCATGCTGCTGGTGCGGATCACGCTGCTCCTGGTGCTGTTCGTCCTGCTGACCAACATCCTCTTTCATCGCCCGCTGCTGGAGAGCTTCCTCTTCGCGCTCGCGCTCGCCGTCGGCCTGACCCCGGAGCTGCTGCCCATGATCGTCTCCGTGACGCTGGCGCGGGGCGCGCTGCGCATGGCCAAGGAGCGGGTGATCGTGAAACGGCTCGCCGCCATCCACGATCTGGGCAGCATGGATGTTCTCTGCACGGACAAGACCGGCACGCTGACCGAGGCGAAGATCCGCCTCGTGCGGCACATCGCCATCTCGGGCGAGGAGAGCCGCCATGTCCTCGAGCTTGCCTGGCTGAACAGCCATTTCGAGACCGGCCTGCGCAGCCCTCTGGACGCGGCGATCCTCGAGCGGGGCGGCGTCGACGGCAGCGGCTGGACCAAGCTCGACGAGGTGCCCTTCGATTTCGAGCGCCGGCGCGTCTCGGTCCTGGTGCAGAAGGAGGGGCGCCGCCTGCTGGTGGTCAAGGGCGCGCCGGAGGATGTGCTGAGGCTGTCGCGCCAGTACGAGGCGCCAGGGGACGGAGGCCTGGAGGGCGGCCTTCGCGCCCTCGACGCGGATGCGCAGGCGAAAGCCGGCGCGCTGTTCGAGGCCCTGGGATCTGAAGGCTTTCGCGTCCTCGGCATCGCCTGGCGCGAGGTCGGGCCGGACCAGGACCACGCGGGGATCGGCGATGAGCGCGAGCTCATCTTCGCCGGCTTCGCCGCCTTTCTCGATCCCCCGAAGCAAGGCGTGGAGGCCGCGCTCGAAGCACTCGCGCGGAGCGGCATCGGGGTCAAGATCCTGACCGGCGACAATGAGCGCGTGACGCGTCATCTCTGCGAGGCGCTCGCCATCCCGGTCGCGGGCCTCCTCACGGGGAGCGAGCTCTCGGCGCTGAGCGAGGAGGCTCTCGGCGCCCGGATCGAGGGGGTCAACCTCTTCTGCCGCGTCACGCCGGCGCAGAAGAACCGCATCATCCTCGCCCTCAAACGGCGCGGCCATGTGGTCGGCTTCATGGGCGACGGCATCAACGATGCGCCCTCGCTGCATACGGCGGATGTCGGGATCTCCGTCGACACGGCCGTCGATGTGGCGAAGGACGCGGCGGCCATCATCCTTCTCGAGCGCGACCTCTCGGTGCTCGGGCATGGGGTGCGCGAAGGCCGGCGCACCTTCGGCAATGTGATGAAATACGTGATGATGGGAACGAGCTCGAATTTCGGGAACATGTTCTCGATGGCGGGCGCCTCGCTCATCCTTCCCTTCCTGCCGATGCTCCCGGTCCAGATCCTGCTGAACAACCTGCTCTACGATCTCTCGGAAATGCCGATCCCCATGGATGAGGTCGATCCCGAGGCCATGGAGGCCCCGCCCCATTGGGATGTCGGCTTCATCCGCAACTTCATGCTGGTGCTGGGGCCGGTCAGCTCGCTCTTCGACTTTTTGACTTTCGGCCTTCTGCTGCTCGTCTTCGGCGCCGGCCCGGCGCTGTTCCAGACCGGCTGGTTCATCGAATCGCTGGCGACCCAGGTGCTGGTGATCTTCGTGATCCGCACCCGCCGCAATCCCCTGCAGAGCCGGCCGAGCCCCTATCTCGCCGCTGCCGCAATCGGC
>DATFRE010000488.1:0-9878 GCA_035263545.1 Dongiaceae bacterium | reverse complement strand
GATCATGTGGAACCGCCTGCTGGCGGTGGTGGAGGAGCAGGCCCAGACCCTGCTGCGCACGGCCTTCAGCCCCATCGTGCGGGAATCGGGCGACCTCTCCGCCGGCGTCTTCGATCTCCAGGGCCATATGCTGGCCCAGGCGGTCACCGGCACGCCCGGCCATGTGAACTCCATGGCCGAATCGGTGCGCCATTTCATCGAGGCCTTTCCGACCCAGTCCATGGCGGAGGGTGATGTCTACTGCACCAACAATCCCTGGAAGGGCACCGGCCATCTGAACGATCTCGTGGTCACGACGCCGGCGTTCCATCGCGGGCGCCTCGTCGGCCTCTTCTCCTGTACCAGCCATATCGTCGATCTGGGCGGCATCGGCTTCGGGCCGGATGGCACCGATGTCTTCATGGAGGGGCTCTATCTGCCCTTCCTGAAGCTGGTGGACCGCGGGCGGGTGAACGAGACGCTGATGGCTATTGTCAAAGCCAACACGCGTCTGCCGGTCGAGACGGAGGGCGATATCTATTCGCTCATCAACTGCAACGAGATCGGCTCCCGGCGGCTCAGCGAGATGATGGCGGAGTTCGGCCTGTCCACTCTGGAGGATCTCTCGGCCCATATCCTCGACAGCTCGCGCAGCGCCGTGCTTGCCGAGATCGCCCGCCTACCGCGGGGAAGCTGGCGCTATGAGATGACGGTGGACGGCTACGACGCGCCGATCACGCTTGCCGCGACGACCACCATTGCGGCGGATGCAGTCACGGTGGACTTTGCCGGCACTTCGCCCGCGGCACGCTTCGGCGTCAACAGCCCGCTCGCCTATACCACGGCCTATTCGGTCTTCGGCCTCTCCTGCGCGATCGCGCCGCGTGTTCCCAACAATGCCGGCTCGCTCTCCGCCTATGGCGTGACGGCGCCGCCCCATACCATCGTCAACGCGCTGCCGCCCGCGCCGGTGGCCTCGCGCCATCTCATCGGCCAGATGCTGCCGGACGTCGTCTTCGGGTGCCTGCGCCAGGCGATCCCCGACCGGGTTCCGGCGGAGGGCACCTCCTGCATCTATCTCATGACCTTCCGCTCCCGCGATGCGGAGGCGGAGCGCCGCTTCGCCATTTCCGTCGTCACCAATGGCGGTACCGGCGCCCGTCCCGGCAAGGACGGGCTCTCCGCGACGGCCTATCCCAGCGGCGTCAAGGGGACACCGGTCGAGATTGTCGAGACCACCACGCCGCTGCTCTTCTGGCGCAAGGAGCTGCGTCCGGATTCCGGTGGCGCCGGCACGCATCGGGGCGGCCATGGGCTGGAGCTGGAGATCGAGAACCGCTCCGACGGCCCGATCGAGATTCTCGCCGCCTTCGACCGCACCAAGTTTCCGCCGCGCGGTCGCGATGGCGGCGGCCCCGGCAAGCGCGCCTATCTCGGCCTCAAGGCCGCGGGCAAGCGGCTTGAGGGCAAGGGGCTCCAGGAAATCCCCGCCGGCGAGCGCCTTCTGCTCCACACTCCCGGCGGCGGCGGCATCGGCGATCCTCGCCGGCGCGATGCGACGGCCATGGCCGGCGATGTGAAGAACGGCGTCGTCTCAGCAGACGCGGCGCGCAAGGATTACGGAGTGGAAGCAGCGGAGTAGAGCGCTGCCTCACGCCAGCGCGCGCTTCTCATAGACATCGCGGATGCGGGCACCGTCCCAGACATAGCAGAGATGGCGCTCCTGGCGCGCATTGCTGAAGAGCCGCGGGCGGAAGCCGGCGGCGCAGTGGCCGCCCTCATGGCGCACGCTGTCATAGACGATGCCGTTGGAGCCCGCGCGGCGCAGCTCGCGGGCGGGGCGCTGGGAGGCCGCATAGTTCGATGGGTCATAGACATCGGCGAGCTCGGCCTTGCGGCCGCGAAGATCATGCAACAGAGCCTTCAGGTCGAGGGCATAGGCGCGCATGTCGAGCTCCATCCTGGGCTCGGCGGTCGCGCGGAGGAAGCGCTCGCGGTGATGGCGCGTCTCGGCGATCGCCGTCTCGATGCGCCGCGCCGCATAGAGCACGCCGAAGCTGCCATCGCTGAACCGGCTGCCCGAGGGGTTCAGATGGGTGAAGGCCGCCATGATGATTGAAGCGCCAGGGCCGGCGACGCGATCTTCCGGCGGCACCAGCGCAATCTCGCCAATCTCCTCGCGGATGCGCGGGTTGGTCAGCGATTCCAGCGCCGCCAGCGCCGCCCAGTCCTCCGGCGGTGCGATTCGCTCGAAGAGATCGATGGGCGGATAGCGGCTGGGCACGATCCGCCAGCAGGGCTTCCAGGCGACGCGCCGCGTCGCTGGAGTCACGCCCAGCCGCCGCGCTCGGCGTCGAGATACTGGCGCACGCGATAAAGATCGGCGACCTGGCCCGAGAGCATCTGGTCGAGAGCTGAGCGGCCGGCGAAGACCGGCGCTGCATTCGGCTTTCGGATCCAGCGATCCGCGGCCTGTCCCTCGGGCAGCAGGATCTGAAGGGCCTTGTAGATGCCGAGGATGTAGGAGAGGCGCTCCAGCGTGTCGCGCGGCAGCTCCACCTGCGGGTCCTTCTGCCATTTGTAGAAGGTCGATCGCGCGCTCAGGCCCAGGAGAGTCATCTGCTCGCTGACCGAGAGCTCCCAGAGTTGGGCGATGCGAAAGAACGCCTTCAGCGCCGGTGCCGAGATAGCGCGACGATCCGGTTTGGATTCGACAGGGACAGCCACCATGTTTCCATATATGGTTTCATTTCGCATTCTGTCCATATATGGGCGCCCGTCAAGAGCCAGTGGCTGCGCCTTGCCTCCCGGCCCCCCGGGGGATAGGGTAGCGCCGCTCCCGACCCTCGGACGGACCCCAAGAGCAACCGCCTTGCAATATCTCAGCACCCGCGGCGCCGTCTCGGCGCTTGGCTTCGACGATGTCCTGCTGACGGGCCTCGCCCGGGACGGGGGACTCTTCCTGCCCGAAAGCTGGCCGGTGCTGGATCTCAAGTCATTGGCCGAGCTCGATTATCCGACCCTTGCCGCCCGGGTCATGCAGCCTTTCCTGGGCGGTCGGCTGGGCGAGGCGGCCTTCACCAGGCTGGTGGGCGAGGCCTATGCCGGCTTCGACCATCGGGCCGTGGCCCCTCTGCGTCAGATCGACGCCCGGACCTGGCTGCTGGAGCTCTTCCACGGGCCCACTCTGGCCTTCAAGGATGTGGCTCTCCAGCTTCTGGGCCGGCTCTACGACCATGTCCTGGCGGAGCGCGCCCAGCGGATCACCATCGTGGGGGCCACCTCCGGCGATACGGGCTCGGCGGCCATCGAGGCCTGCCGCGACCGCGACCGGATCGACATCTTCATCCTCCATCCCGAGGGCCGCACCTCGGAGGTCCAGCGCCGCCAGATGACGACGGTGCTCTCCCCCAATGTCCGCAATATCGCGATCCAGGGCTCCTTCGACGATTGCCAGGATCTCGTGAAGGCCATGTTCGCCGATACAAGGTTCCGCGACGAGATGCGCCTGGCGGCGGTCAATTCCATCAATTGGGCCAGGGTCATGGCGCAGATCGTCTACTACGTGGCCGCGGCCCTTGCCCTGGGCGCACCCGCCCGCCGCGTCGCCTTCGCCGTGCCGACGGGCAATTTCGGCAATGTCTATGCCGGCTATGCCGCCCGGGCCATGGGCCTGCCCATCGAGAAGCTCATCGTCGGTTCCAACAGTAACGATATCCTGACCAGGTTCATCGCCGGGGGCGCCATGGAAATCGGCCAGGTGCATCCCACATTGAGCCCCAGCATGGATATCCAAGTTTCGAGTAACGCGGAGCGGCTGCTGTTCGACCTTTACGGGCGGGATGGTGGCCGGTTGGCCGCGGCGATGCGGGAGTTTCGCGAGACGGGCCGGCTCGCCCTCGACGTGAACCAACACAAACAGTTGAAGGGGCTCTTCGCGGGCCATCGCCGGGATGACGGCGAGACCCTGGCGGTGATGGCGGCGCTCTACCGCGAGACCGGAGAGCTGATCGATCCCCATAGCGCCATCGGCGTGGCGGCGGCCCGCGCCGTGCCGCTCGATCCCGATATCGCCGTGGTCGCACTCGCCACCGCGCATCCGGCCAAGTTCCCCGCGGCGGTCGAGAAGGCGACGGGCGTGCGCCCGGCCCTGCCGCCAGCGCTCGCGGATCTCGACCGGCGCCCCGAGCGCTTCGCGGTCCTGCCCAATGATCTGGGGGTGGTCGAAGCTCATATCCGCAACGAAATCGCCAAAGGAGAGGCGGCATGATCCGCGTCACCCGCCTGGCCAATGGATTCACGGTCGCCAGCGACCGGATGGATTCGGTCGAAACCGTCTCTCTCGGCGTCTGGGCCGATGTCGGCACGCGCAACGAGCCGGCGGAGATCAACGGCGTCTCCCATCTGCTGGAGCATATGGCTTTCAAGGGCACCGAGCGCCGCTCGGCCCGGGCGATCGCCGAGGAGATCGAGGCGGTGGGCGGGCACCTCAACGCCTATACCGCCCGCGAGCAGACCGCCTATTACGCCAAGATCCTGGCCGGTGACTTGCCGCTTGCCGTCGACATCATCGGCGACATCCTTCAGCACTCGACCTTCGACGCCGAGGAGCTGGCCCGCGAGCGCGCCGTGGTGCTGCAGGAGATCGGCCAAGCCGAGGACACTCCGGACGACATCGTCTTCGACCATTTCCAATCGGCCGCCTTCCCCGATCAGCCCATGGGCCGGCCGGTGCTGGGCAAGGCCGAGATCGTCGGAAGCCTCTCGGGCGAGACCATCCGGGGCTACATGCATCGCCATTACGCGCCGAGCCGCCTCGTGCTCGCCGCGGCCGGGCTGGTGGATCACGAGCGGCTGGTGGAGCTCGCGCGCGCGGCCTTCGCCGAGCTGCCCGTGGGTGATGCCGCCGATGCGGAGCCCGCGCGCTATATGGGCGGGGAGATCCGCGTCGAGCGCGATCTCGAGCAGGTGCATGTGGTGATGGGCCTGCCGGGGGTGGGATATCTCGATCCCGACTACTACGCCCTCGGCCTGCTTTCGACGGTGGTCGGCGGCGGCATGAGCTCGCGCCTGTTCCAGGAGATTCGCGAGAAGCGCGGCCTTGTCTACAGCATCTACAGCTTCGCCTCCTCCTTCCACGATGGCGGGCTCTTCGGCATCTATGCCGGGACCGGCGAGCGCGAGGCGGCGGAGATCCTGCCGCTCCTGATCGAGGAGCTGAACCGCGTGCCGGCCACGGTGACGGAAGAGGAGCTGGCCCGGGCGCGGGCCCAATCCAAGGCCGGCATTCTGATGTCGCGGGAATCGACGAGCAACCGGGCGGAGCAGCTCGCCAGCCAGCTCCTCACCTATGGCCGGCCGCTGCCGGCGGAGGAGATCATCGCCCGCATCGAGGCGGTGGACGTGCCCCATCTCGCGCGCATCGCCCGGCGCCTCACCGCCGGGGCGCCGACGCTTGCCGCCCTCGGTCCGCTCGGCCGCTTGGCCCACCTCGATCAGGTGGCCGCCCGCCTCGCTGCCTAGCCCACTTCATGTGAGTGGGGGATGATCCGCTTCGCTATCGGTCGCGGTCCGCGGCTCGAGACGGCGAGGCTCTATCTGCGCCGGCCGCGGCTGACGGACTGGCGCGCCTGGGCGAATCTGCGCGCCGCCAGCCGCGATTTCCTCGTCCCCTGGGAGCCGACCTGGCCCGACGATGCGCTGACCATCGTCGCCTATCGCCGGAGGCTGCGCCAGATGGCGGCGGAATGGCGCAGCGATCAGGGCTATGGCCTGTTCATCTTCGCCGCCGCCGGGGATGCGCTGGTGGGCGGCGTCAATCTGAGCAATGTCCGCCGCGGCGTCGCCCAGGCCTGCAGCCTCGGCTATTGGATGGGGGCAGCCTTCGCCCATCAGGGCATGATGGGCGAGGCGATGACCGCGCTCCTGCCCTACGCTTTCGAGCGCCTCGGGCTTCATCGCATCGAGGCCGCCTGCCTGCCGCACAACAAGGCGAGCCGCGCGCTCCTGGCCAAGCTCGGCTTCCGCGAGGAGGGCCATGCGGTCAAATATCTGAAGATCAACGGCGTCTGGCAGGACCATGTCCTGCACGCGCTTCTGGCCGAGAATTATCGCGCACCGGTGATGGGCTAGCTAGGCGTGGCCCGCTTCGCCGGAGAGCCGATCGACGCGCACCCCGATCTTGCCGATCGCGCGCTCCCATTTGTCGTCGAGCTGGGCATCGAAGAGAATCGCCTCGTCGGCCGGTGCGGAGAGCCAGCCATTGGCCTGGATCTCGGAATCGAGCTGACCGGCGCCCCAGCCCGCATAGCCCAAAGCGAGCAGGCTCTGCCGCGGGCCGGCGCCGCCGGCGATGGTGCGCAGGATGTCGAGGCTCGCGGTGAGCGCCACATCCTCGCCGATTTGCATGGTCCCCTCATCGCTGTAATCGGCCGAGTGCAGCACGAAGCCACGGCCCGTATCCACCGGCCCGCCGAAATGGACGCGGATGTCCCGGCCCAGCGGCGGCCGCTCGATGCCGAGCTGGGCCAGGAGATCCGGGAAGGTGAGGGAGCCCACCAGGCGGTTCAGGACCAGCCCCATGGCCCCGTCGGCGTTATGGGCGCACATGAAGATCACCGTGCGGGTGAAGCGGGGATCGCGCATGCTCGGCATGGCGACGAGGAGCTGCCCCGTCAGATAGCCGGCCGTGAATTGCTCAACCATGACCTAAACCTGGGTGTCGAGCCTGTCCCTCACAAGCGCGAGTCTAGCACGGTTTTGTGAGGGGCGGCGCCCGGAGTTTATGGCTATCTCTCAAACCTCTTCGGAATATAGTCCCGGCCAATGAAAAGGTTCCGGCTTCTCTTTTCTGCCCTGATGATTCTGCTGCCTTCGGTCGCGGCGGCCGAGCCCGCCTCCGACTGGGCGGCGACGGCCCAGACCAGGCTTCGCCTCGTCTCGGCCGTCACCGGCAGCGAAGGCGCGAAGGTCGTGCCCCTGGGACTCCAGTTCGTCCTGAAGCCGGGGTGGAAGACCTATTGGCGCTCGCCGGGGGATGCTGGCGTGCCGGTCACCCTCGACTGGTCCGGCTCGACCAATCTCGCCGGCGCCGAAATCTCCTGGCCCGTGCCGCGGCGCTTCAGCCTCTTCGGCCTCGATACCTTTGGTTATGAGGATGAGGTGGTCTTCCCCATCGCCGCCCATCCGGCCGATCCCGGGAAGCCTTTGTCGCTTCGCCTCAAGGCGAACTATCTCGTCTGCGAGAAGATCTGCATTCCCTATACCGCCGATCTTGCCCTCGATCTGCCGGCGAGCCCGCCGGCGCCGAGCGAGTTCGCCCAACTCATCGACCGCTATGCCAGCCGGGTGCCGAGCGAGGGGCACGGGCTGAAGCTCGTCTCGGCCAATGCCGAGGGCAACAGGCTCGCGGTCGCGATCGCCTCCGCTTTGCCGATGACCGCACCCGATCTCTTGGTCGAGGGGCCGGCGGGCCTGCATTTCCCCGCCCCCAAGGTGACCCTCGACCAGGGCAAGCGGGCGGCCAAATTCGTCATCGATGTCGGACGCGACGACAAGAGCCCGGAGATCGCCGGCACGCCCCTGGTGCTGACGGTGGTCGACGGTCTCCGCGGGTTGGAGGCCAAGGTCGTGCCCCAGCCGGCACTCGCCGGTTCGACCTGGATAACCGCACTTCTGGCAGCCCTGCTTGGCGGCCTGATCCTGAATCTGATGCCCTGCGTGCTGCCGGTTCTCTCGCTGAAGCTGCTCGGCTTCGTCGACGGGAGCGATGTCCCGCGTCGGCAGGCGCGGCTGAGCTTCCTCGCCAGCGCGGCCGGCGTGATGGCGAGCTTTCTGCTGCTCGCCGGCCTCCTCGCCGCGCTCAAGGCCGGAGGCCAGGCGGTGGGTTGGGGCCTGCAATTCCAGCAGCCTCTCTTCCTGACAGGTATGGCCCTCCTGGTCACGGTCTTCGCCGCGAATCTCTGGGGCCTGTTCGAGGTGCCGCTTCCGGGCTTCGCCGGTGCGCTGGCCGGTGCTGCCAACCGCGGTGGCGGGTTGGCCGGCGATTTCCTGGCCGGTGCCTTCGCCACTCTGCTCGCGACCCCCTGCACGGCGCCCTTCGTGGCGACGGCGGTGGGATTCGCGCTGGCGGGCGGCCCCGGGGAGATCTTCGCCATCTTCATCGCTCTCGGTCTTGGCCTCGGCGCCCCCTATCTGTTGCTGGCCGCCGCACCCTCGCTCGCCCGGCATCTGCCGCGGCCGGGCCCTTGGATGATCTGGCTGAAGCGAGCGCTGGCGATTGCGCTTCTTGGAACGGGCCTCTGGCTGCTCGCCATTCTCGCCGGTCAGATCGGATTCAAGGGAAGCCTGCTCGCGGGCGCCGCCCTGCTGCTCCTGCTCGTTTTCCTGGCGTTGCGCCGCCTTGTGCCGGCGGAGAAATGGACGGGCGTGGCGGCAATGGCGGTGGTTGCCTTGCTGGCGCCCATGGTCATGGCCCGCACGCCGCCCGAGGCGGCACTGGCGGCCGGGGAGAAGCTCTGGCGCAAGTTCGACGAGGCCGAGATCGCCCGCCTCGTGGGCGAGGGGCATGTCGTGCTGGTGGACGTGACCGCCGATTGGTGCATCAACTGCCAGGTCAACAAGCTGCTGGTGCTGGACCGCGGCTGGACGGGCGAGGCTCTCGCCTCCGGGCGGGTCATCGGGCTGAAGGCGGATTGGACGAATCCCGACCCCGCAATCACGAGTTATCTGGCAGGTTTCGCGCGCTACGGCATTCCCTTCAACGCGGTCTATGGGCCCCGCGCCCCCCAGGGGCTGCCGCTGCCTCCGGTGCTGAGCGAAGCCTCGGTCCGCGAGGCGGTCGAGCAGGCCGGCGGCGGCTGACAAGCCCCTAGTCCCGGCGCGGTTGACCGGCGAGGGCGCATGCCTATGTTAGGGGCCTCTTTCGGGCTCGGTTTGTTCGATGTGATGAAAGGATGAAGCTCATGGCCATAAAGGTCGGCGACAAGGTTCCCGCGGCGAAGCTGCAGATCAAGACCAAGGACGGCGTGCAGACGAAGACCACCGACGAGCTGTTTGGCGGCAAGAAGGTGGTGCTGTTCGCCCTTCCGGGCGCCTTCACCCCCACCTGCTCGGCCAAGCATCTGCCGGGCTTCGTGAACAATTTCCAGGCGATCAAGGCGAAGGGCGTGGACGCCATCGCCTGCCTCTCGGTGAACGATGCCTTCGTCATGGATGCCTGGGGCAAGGACCAGAACGTCGAGGACAAGGTGATGATGCTGGCCGATGGCAATGCCGATTTCACCAAGGCGGTCGGCCTCACCATGGACGGCACGGGCTACGGCATGGGAACACGCTCCCAGCGCTATGCCATGATCATCGACAAGGGCGTGATCACAGCCCTCAATGTCGAGGCCCCTGGCGCCTTCGAGGTCTCGAGCGCGGAATCGATCCTGAAGGCCCTCTGAGCCCTCGGCATAGGAAGGCACGACGCCCCGCGGCATCGCTGCGGGGCGTTCTCTTTTCAGGATCTGCGGCGCAGCGTGCAGGCGAGAGAGGGCATGGCATAGAGCGAGTGGCGCCCGAGCATCGATGCGGCGCGGTAATAGAGCGATTTGAGGCGCCCGTCACGCCGGCGCACACCCCCGCCAACATAGGGCACGTAGATGGGGAAGGTGGCGAGGTAGTCGCGGTGCGAGGCAAAATGGAGGAAGCGCGAAACGACGCGGAAGGCGGGGAGCTCGGCGAGCAGGCTGCGCGGCGACCAGAAGAGGTTGTTGTTCTCGCGGGCGTCGCGGCCGCAGAGCTTGGCGTAGCGGGCCCGCAGAGGAAGCGGCAGCCAGTGGCAGAAGGGCAGGCCCGTGTCATGCGCTATGACCGGAAAATAGAGATTCGGCGTGGTGATGATGATCATCTCCGCC
>DATFRE010000487.1:0-7822 GCA_035263545.1 Dongiaceae bacterium | reverse complement strand
GCGCTGTTGCACGGCCAGATCGTACCCTATCAGCCGATTCATCCCACGACCTCATCGCTGCGCAACACCATCCAGATCATCCTGGAGGTCGCGTGGTGGGTCTATGGGGCCTGGCTTCTGGTCGGCATCGTGCGCAGCGTTCTCGTCTTCAAGCAGCGGCCGCGGGAACGGAAGCTCCTGCAGGATATCCTTGCCGGGCTCATCTATCTGGCCGCGATCTTCGCCATCATCGCCTATGTCTTCGACCTGCCGATCCGGGGCCTCCTCGCCACCTCCGGCGCCATCGCGATCATCCTCGGCCTCGCCCTCCAGAGCTCACTGGGCGATGTATTTTCCGGCCTGGTGCTGAGCTTCAGCCGTCCCTACCGCCCGGATGACTGGGTCAGGCTCGAAGGCGGCACAGAGGGCCAGATCATCGAGCTCAATTGGCGCGCGACCCATATTCTGACCTCCCAGCGCGATCTGGCCATCGTCCCGAACAGCGTGATCGCCAAGTCCAAGATCGTGAATGTCAGCTACCCGTCGCACGACCATGGCATCAGCATCACGATCCGGCTCGACAATCATGGCACGCCCTCGGCCAATGCGGTCATTCTGCGTCAGGCGCTGCTGAACTCGCGCCGCATCCTGGCCTCCCCCAAGCCCACCATCCTGGTCAAGGGCATGAATTCCGCCGCGGTGGAGTACGAGCTGACTTTCTTCGTCGACGATCTGCGGGCGTCGGCGGCGGTTCAGAACGAGCTGTTCGATCTGATCCACCGGCATTTGGCGGCGGCGGGAATCGCTTTGGCCGCACCGGATGGCCAGGAGGTTCCTCCCGCCAAGCCCATGGGCGACGCCGAGAGGCTGCTGAGGCAGGTATCGATCTTCGTGAACTTGACGCCGGAGGAACGCGCCGGGCTGGCGGGGAAGCTGAAGCGCACACGCCACGAGACGGGCGAGACCCTGCTGCAAACGGGGACGGTCCTGCAGTCGCTGTTCCTGATTGGCGCCGGCGTCGTCTCGCTCTCGCACGAGGTGGGCGGTCGAAAGACCGAGGCGCTCCGGCTGGGGCCGGGCGATCACTATGGGGAAGTCGGAATGCTCACGGGGAAGGCGTCCTGGGGCTGGATCACGACCCTGACGCCGGTCGTTCTCTATGAGCTTGCGAAGGCGGATCTGGCACCGCTGCTGGAGGCGCGGCCCCAAATCGCCCAGGATCTGAGCCACGAGCTGGCGCAGAGGCAGGCTGCCGGCCACTCCATTGCCGCCGTTGACCCCGGCAGGGCCGAGCCGGCGGCGAATATGAGCGCCTGGTTCTATGCGCAGCTTCGCAAGCTCTTCGATCCCGGGCGAGAGCCGGAATAGCGAACTCTGGAGTGGCGCCTGCGGCTTCAGGGTTCACGCCGCGCCTGGTCCGGCGCCGGTGTCACAAATCGATGCGCGGCGGCGTCATATGGTTGGGCGGGGGCCGGCGCAGCAGCAGGATCAGCAAGGGCGCGGCAGCCAGCACCCAGGCGATGATCCAGAATCCATCGATATAGGCCAGCACGAAGGATTCCCGCTGGATGAACCGCCCGGCGGTGGCGAGGCCTTGGCTCGTCTCCAGCCCCAGATTGTTTGCGTGCTGGCCGAAGATATCGGCCAGCGCCGTGACGTTGCGCTCCACCACGCCGGACCCCGCGCTCACATGCTGCCCGATCAGATTCGAATAGACCTGCTCGCGCACGCGCACGAAGGTCTGGATGAAGGCGGTGCCGATCTCGATTCCGAGCAGCCGGGCGATCTGGATCGTCGCGGCGATCGTCGCGGCCTGAGGGGGGGTGATGTTCGAGACCCCGAAGGTGACGAGCGCCGTGATGCCGATGGCGAGGCCGACCGCCTCGACGATCTGGGAAGGCATGAAGTCGCCGCTGGCCCAGTCATGCGTGAGCGCGGTATCCATCCAGCTTCCGATCGCGATCAGGGCGAAGCCCAGGCTGAGGACGAGACGCGCGTCGATCCGGCGCAACGCGAGTGCGACCAGAGGCACGAGCAGGAACTGCGGCAGCGCGATCCAGTTCAGCACATCGCCGATCTGCAAGGCCCTGAGGCCCTGGATGCGCGTCAGATAGTCGGGCAGGACGAAGGCCGTCGCCTGCGATCCAAAGCCATAGATGCCGATGAGGATCGCCGCGATCGAGACATTTACATGGCCCAGGACCGGCAACTGGATCAGCGGATTGTCGACGATCGCCTCGTTGATCGCGAATGCCGCAACCAGCAGGAGTCCCGCCGCCAGGCAACCGTTGACGACTCCGGAACTCAGCCAGTCCAGGCGGTTGCCCTGATCGATGCCGGCATAGATCAGGCCGAAGCCCAGCCCCGCGAAGACGATCCCGCCCCAGTCGGTTCGGCGCAGCAGGTCGCGGTTGATCGCCTCGCGCGGCACGCCGGCTATGATGATCAGGGCCATGAGCGGCGTCAGAATGACGTTTTGCCAGGCGATCCACTGCCAATGGCCGCTCTCCGAGTAGAAGGCCTCGAGGGAGGCGGCGATGTTCTGCGAGAAGACGAACCGGAAGCCATAGGCCGCGATGCCCCAGATCCACCAGCGCGGCTGCAGGCTGCGCAGGATGAAGCCCAGCGCGGCGGGAATGAAGGTGCCGACGGAGATCCCGCGCAGGAACTGCAGGGTGAGGATGACGTGGTAGTCAACGGCGAAGGGAAACAGCAGCGAGGCGAGGGAGAAGATCGCGCTTGCCCAGAGCAGGAAGCGCCGCGTGCCGACGACCATGGCGAACCAGGCCGCGCTCGGCGCCACGACCATCTGGGAGGCGGAGAAAACCGTGGTCAGCCAGGATCCCTCGTCGAAGCCGAGGCCGAGCCCACCGCGGGCATCCGCAAGACCGAAGGTCGTGGCCCGCGTATTCAGCGTCGAGATCAAGGCGCCGATCACGACCGCCGTGACGCCGATCAGCGGGCGCCGGCAGTGTGCGGCCCTGGCTGTCGAGGCTGCCATGCGCCCGCCCGCCGCCTCTGCCGCGACGGCCATGCTTCAAGCCCCGTCCCGGGGTTGCCGATCACGGCGTCGGCGTGCTGTCGGTCAGGATCGTCGCGACCACCGACATGCCGGGACGGAGCCGCCCCGCCAGCGGGTTGTCGCCATCGAGCACGATCTTGACCGGGATGCGCTGCACCACCTTGGTGAAATTGCCCGTGGCATTGTCCGGCGGCAGCAGGCTGAACTGCGATCCGCTGGCCGGCGCTATGCTGTCGACGCGGCCGGTCACGGTGAGGCCGGGGAAGGTATCGATGGTGATCTCGGCCTTCTGACCGATCGCAACATGAGTGAGCTGGGTTTCCTTGTAGTTCGCGACCACCCAGACATTGTTGAGCGGGACCACGGAGATGACCTGGGTGCCGGGACGCAGATATTGCCCGGCACGCACGCCGCGCTCGCCCACCATGCCGTTCACCGGCGCCACGATGCGGGTGTAGCCGAGATTGATCTTGGCGAGGTCGAGCAGTGCCCTCTTGGCCTTGGCCTCGGCCCGCAGCTGCGATTCCTCGGTATCGAGGACGCCCATCTGGCGGCGCGCGCCCTGGAACTCGGCCTGGTTGCGCGCCAGGGTCGCCTCGAAGCGCTTCTCATCGGCCGTGGCCTGCTCGACCTTCTGGGGCGTGCCATAGGTCGTCGCCAGCAAGGCGCGCTGGCGCCTCAGCTCCAGCACCGTGCGGTCGACATCGGCCTGGGTCGCCTCGATTTCTTTTTGCGCCTGGTCGATCTCGGCATGCTGCAGATCCTTGCGCGCCTTCAGGTTCTGGATCGCCGCGTCCGCGCCCAGCACATCGGCCTCGGCCTGCGCCACCCGCGCCTGATAGTCGTCGTCATCGATCTGAACCAGCAGGTCGCCGGCCTTGACCATCTGGAAATCGCCCACGGCGACCAGGCGCACATAGCCTTCGACCTGGGCGCTGAGGGGGGTGATGTCGCCGCGCACATAGGCGTCGTCGGTGGTCTGGCGGCTCCGCAGCCCGACCCAGACGTCCCAACGGGTGGCGAGGAGGAAAAGAACGCCTATCGCCAAGGCGAGGATGACGAGCCGCAGAAGCCCTGCTCTGATCCATTGCGATGGTGGCGCCGCCCGCTTTGTATCGGTGCCCGCACCGGAGGCCGGTGATGAGACGGGGCCGGACGGCGCTTGGGGGGCTACCTCTCCTTCCATCATTGGCTACTCTGCTCCGACCCCTCGGCCTCGAAAAGTCTAGGTGGCGGCCGGCCTTCCGGCAAGTTCGCCGGCATGGATCTCAGCCGATGCGAATCTCGATCTCGTCGTAGCGCTTCAGGCGGTAGACCGCGACCGAGATGATCCAGCTGAGAGCAAAGATGGCGATGATAAAATAGCCGAGCGCGCCGAAATTGCCGTTCAACGCGCCGACCACATCCCAGATTCCACCTTGAAGGTCGAACCTGTCCGCGATCAGGCCGAGCACCTCGAGGCCGCCGACGATGAGGGCGACCAGTACGGATACCGCCGTGATGGTCATGTTGTAGAAGAGCTTGCGGATCGGCTTGACGAAGGCCCAGCCATAGGCCCTGAGCATCAGAATGCTGTCGGTGGTGTCGACCAGCGACATGGCGGCGGTGAAGAGGGCGGGGAAGACCAGGATCGACCAGATGGAGAGCCCCTTGGACGCACCCGCGGCCGAGATGCCCAGCAGGCCGATCTCGGTCGCCGTATCGAAGCCGAGGCCGAAGAGAAGGCCCAGCGGATACATATGCCAGCTTTGCCGTATCAGGCCGAAGAGCGGACGGAAGATCCGCGCCAGGAACCCGCGCCCGGCGAGGAGCGCGTTCAGATCCTCCTCGACATAGGGCCCGCCGGCGCGCACCCGCCGGAAGCTCCGGTAGACCCCGAGCAGGATGACGATGTTCACCACCGCGATCGCCAGCAGGAAGAAGGCGGAGACGAGGGTCCCGATCACTCCGCCCAGATCCTGGACCGCCTTGAATTCGTGCTTGAAGGCGAAGGCGGTCACCGCAATGACCACCGAGGCCAGGATGACGACGGTCGAATGACCGAGGGAGAAGAAGAAGCCGACGCCGATGGGCCGCTTGCCCTCCTGCATCAGCTTGCGGGTCACATTGTCGATGGCGGCGATATGATCGGCATCTACCGCATGGCGCAGGCCGAGGCTGTAGGCGAGCAGGGCGGTGCCGAGAAGCAGCGGATGGTCGCGGAACGCCCAGAGCGCCCAGGCCCAGGCGAGGATATTGGCGCCGATGAGGAGGCCGTAGAGGCCGATGACGCGGCCCTTGAGACCCGATGGTCCATGGCTGAAGACGGAGTTCAGCGTAGCGTCCTTTGCGGGAGATGGAAGCTGGACCAGTCCCTCCCGGCGGGAGCAGTGGCCTCCGCCCACCGGTTCGCTCCCACCTGTCGGTCAATGCCCGGTAGGACCGCCACGGCGGCTGGCCTCATAGAGGAACCAGGCGCGCCTCTCGGCCTCGTCGATCCAGTTTTCGATCAGACTCGCGCTCGCGACATCGCCATGCTCGTCGCACACGTCGTGGGTCACGCGCATCCGCGCCACCAGGTCCTTATTGTCCTCGCGCAGCTCGGCGAGCATGTCGAGTGGATCGACATAGGTCGCGTCATTGTCCTTGACCCGCTGCAGCTTGGCGATATGGCCGATGGAGCGAATGGTGGTCCCGCCGACCTTGCGGACACGCTCGGCGATGTCGTCCGTGGCGCCATAGATCTGGTCGGCATGCTCGTCCAGCAGCAGGTGATAGTCGCGGAAATGCGGCCCGGTCATATGCCAGTGGAAATTCTTCGTCTTCAGATAGAGCGCGAAGAAATCGGCCAGCAGGATGTTCAATGCCGCGGAGATATCCCCCGTCGCATTGGGGCCGAGATCGGTCGGCGTCTCCAGCCGGGGATTCGCCTGCTTGCGGGACTTCGCGTCGGAGGTCGGCATGGGATTTATCTCCTTGATAAATAGGATCAATCGGCGATCTTCGGCGGCTGCTTTTTCGAGGAATAAGCGTGCGGTGGTGAACAGTATGAGAAATAGGGCCGGCTGGGAACTCTCACAATGTCGGCCGATGCGGCATCCGGCGCAGGCGAAGGGAGTCGAAAAAACCGGGGCAGCGAGTCGGTGCTTCTTTGTGGCAAGATTTGGCGCCCCGGCCTCCCCACCAGGAGGACTAGCGTTCATGTTCCAGGGGCGTAGGGAGCTCAGCGCGTGGCCGGACGGTGGATCGTCGTTCTTGCCTTGCTGATCTTAGGGGCAGAGACAAATCTGGCGTTGGGCGAGGACGGGGGTGGGATTCCGTATCGCGTGCAGATCATCGTTCCCGGCGACCCGACATTGGCGCGTCAGATGCAGCAGATTTCGCAATTGGTCGCCAGGGAGGGAAAGATCGACAGCGAGCTCGCCCTTCAGCGCCGCGCCACCGCCGATCTCCGCCGGCTCGAGGCGGCGGCGCGCGCGGCGGGTTATTATGACGCGAAGCTCAAATACGATGTTGATGAGCGCAAGCAGCCCTGGCAGGTCACGGTGACCGTCGATCTGGGTGAGCCCTATCGCCTGCGTGAGGTAAAGATTCTCACGCCCGATCGCGGCCTCCCGCCGCTGGCCGAGCGGTTCGATCCGAAAGAGATCGGCCTCGAACTCGGCATGCGGGCCCAGTCGGCGCCGATCCTCGCCGCGGAAGGTAAGCTGCAGGGCTTCTATACCAGCCGGGGATGGCCGCTGGCCAGGGTGACCGGCCATCAGGCGATCATCGATCGCGCCGATCGCAGCATGCATGTCACCTACACGGTCGTCACCGGCGAGAGCGCGCAGTTCGGCAAGACGGAGATCACGGGCCTGGGAGACGTCAAGCGGGACTTCGTCGAGCGGCGCATTGCCTGGAAGGAGGGCGAGCTCTATGACAGCCGCAAGGTCGATGCGACCCAGCAATCGCTGATCTCGAGCAATCTATTCGGCACCGTACGTGTCACGCCCGCCAACAAGGTCGGCCCCGATGGCCGGATCGCGATGACGATCGCGCTCACCGAGCGGGCCGCGCGTACCATCGGCGGCGGGCTCTATTTCGATACCAGCCTCGGTTTCGGCGCCAAGGCCTTCTGGGAGCACCGCAACCTCTTCGGCGAGGGCGAGTTGCTGCATCTCGAGATCAACGCCGGCCAGAGCGACGATAGCCTGCTAGCCCAGTTCAAGCGCCCCGATTTCCTGATGCTGGGCCTCACCCAGCGCACCGAGGCCTCCTACGGCAAGCTCAACACCGACGCCTATGACACGCGCCAGGCAAAGTTCTTCACCGGCCTGGACTACCAGTTCGATCCTCTGATCACCGGTGGCATCGGCGCCGAGATCCTGAACGGCCGCGTTAGCGACGACACCGGCACCCAGACCTACACCCTGGCAGGCCTGCCGGCCTATATCCGCCGCGATACGACCGACGATCTTCTCAACCCCACCCGCGGCACGCGCCTCAGCCTCACCGCCACGCCCTTCTTCGCCCTGAACGGCAACAGCCCGGATTACTTCGAGACCACCGTCGGCGTCAGGGGCTATCAGCGCCTCGGCCCGACCGACCGCTTCATCCTCGCGGCTTTCACCAATATGGGCTCCATCGCTGGAACCAGCCTCGATTCCCTGCCGCGGGACCTCCGCCTCTATGAGGGCGGCGGCGGATCGGTGCGCGGCTACGGGTTCCAGCGGGCCGGCCCGCTGGATTTCCAGGGCAATCCGATCGGCGGGATCTCCTCTCTCGATCTCGGGCTGGAGCTGCGCACCAAGATCAACGATACCTTCGGCTTCGTCGTCTTCTTCGAGGGCGGCACCGTCT